>JAPPNE010000045.1 GCA_028818775.1 Deltaproteobacteria bacterium
TCATGTGGATCGACGACGACAACAGCGAGGCGCTGGACCTGCCGAAGACCTACGGTGTCGACGACATTCCGGTCGTGATCCAGGACCGGCTGTTCGACGACGACGGCGCGTTTGTCTTCGCCATCAACCAGGGCGCCGTGTACGGCGACACCATGCTGGTCAACGGGACCTGGAGTCCGTTTCTCCAGGTCGAGTCGCGGCGCATCCGACTGAGACTGTTGAACGGCTCGAACGCGCGGATCTACTACATCGGCTTCGATGACAACCGCGTGTTCCATCAGATCGCCACGGACGGCGGATTCCTCGAGACACCCCTCCAGACCAACCGCGTGACCCTCGCGCCCGGCGAGCGGGCCGAGATCCTGGTGGACTTCAGCGATGGCGCCGAGGTGGTGTTGAAGAGCTTCCCGGAAGCCGGGTTTCTGGACACCATCGGGTCGTTTTTCGTCGGACTCGGCAACGGGCACCTGGAGCTGTTGA
This sequence comes from Deltaproteobacteria bacterium, assembly GCA_028818775.1. Classification (NCBI taxonomy): domain Bacteria; kingdom Pseudomonadati; phylum Myxococcota; class Myxococcia; species Deltaproteobacteria bacterium. The sequence goes on from JAPPNE010000045.1 coordinate 481, forward strand.
AGATCGTTCCCCAGCCGGCTAAACGCGCGTCCCACGCATTGCCGGGGCGCCTCAACACCATCCCCCGCATCAAGGCCTCGGACGCCGCCAAGACCCGTCCGATGGTGTTGGGAGGGCTACTACGGGACGGAACGCCGGCCGGACCGGGTAGGGGGCCGCCGATCAACGGCAAGTTAATGGACATGGGGAGAATCGATGAGGTCGTGCGATTGGGAGACATCGAGATCTGGGAAGTGAGCAATCCCGGCGGCCAGGCCCACCCTTTTCACATCCACTTGGTCCAGTTCCAGATTCTCGATCGCAACGGCCAACCGTCCGTTGGCGCCGAGCGTGGCTGGAAAGACACTGTCCTGGTGCCTGCCGATGATACCGTCCGCATCATCATGCCCTTCGATCGATATGCCGATCCCCAGGTCCCATACATGTACCACTGCCACATCATGGAGCACGAAGATGCCGGCATGATGGGCCAGTTCCTGGTCGTGGAAGACCCGGAGAAACTCGGCAGCCGGCCGAGAGATTCACAGGATAAGTAATGCAGGGGCGCGCCTGGCCTCTTCTACAGCAGCGACTCGCCGGTGTGGACAAATTTTACTTCTAACCCCATAATATCCGGATGCAGTATCCCCGGATTATGGCCGACCGGTTGCTCCGTCTCGCGGCGCACTTTCCGGCGGTGGTGGTCACCGGTGCGCGGCAGGCGGGCAAGACGACCCTGATGCGGGCCACCTTCCCGGATCATCACTACGTTTCCCTGGACCTGCCCACGACCGCCGATCAGGCCGAGCGCAACCCGGACCTGTTCCTGCACCACCATCCGGCGCCGGTTCTCATCGACGAGGTGCAGTACGCGCCCGGCCTGTTCCGCCACCTGAAGGCGGCCATCGATGAGCGTCGCCACGACATGGGGCGCTACATTCTCACCGGCAGCCAGAACTTCACGCTGATGAAGGGGATCTCGGACAGTCTTGCCGGCCGTTGCGGGATGGTCGAGCTGGAAAACCTGGCGCTGCACGAGATCAACGCCGTTACCCCGCCCGGCGACGACGCGGCCAGCCTCGCCGGACTGATGGCCCGGGGCCAGTTCCCGGAGTTGTGGCGCGCGCCGGAGTTGCCTGCGGCGGATTTCTTCGCCTCGTATCTGGCCACCTACCTCGAACGCGACGTCCGCCAGATCCTCAACGTGGCGAGCCTTCGGGACTTCGAGCGCTTCGTCCGCGTGCTGGCGGCGCGGTCGGCGGCCATGCTCAACAAGAGCGACGTCGCGCGGGACACCGGAGTGGCGGTGAAGACCATCGGCGAGTGGGTGAGCGTGCTCCAGGCGTCCGGCCAGATCGTCCTGCTGGAACCCTGGCACGTGAGCTTCGGCAAGCGCGTGGTGAAGACGCCGAAGGTCTATTTCCGTGACAGCGGCCTGCTCTGTTTTCTGCTGGGGCTCGACGCCTCCACGCTGCTCACGTCGCCGGCCCTGGGCGCCGTGTGGGAGACGTTCGTGTTCGCGGAGATGCGCAAGCTGAACGAAGCCGAGTCCGCCCCGGTCAACTTCTGGTACTATCGCGACCAGCGCGGCCAGGAGGTGGACTTCGTGCGCGACGCCGGCGGCGTCCTAAGCTTCATGGTGTGCAAGTGGAGCGAGCGGCCCACCCTGCGCGACGCGCGCGGCCTCCTCCGGGTGAGCGCCGGGCTGGCCGCGTCGAACAGCCCCTGGCGTCCCGGCCCCCACTACGTCATCGGCCGGCCCGTGTCGAGCCATTCCCTCGGTGAAGGCGTCGCCGCCGTGGCGCTACGCGACCTCCCTGCCATTGTCTCCGGGGACGCGCCTGCATGACCGGCCCACCGGATGTCGTTGCCTCTACGCGACCAAAGACGTAGTAATGGCACAGCCTGGGACATCGGCGTCCTTCGACTTCGCTTCGCTACGCTCAGGACGAACGGTTGTGCGGGCCATTTTCCCGTTCGTCCTGAGCCCTTCGACAGGCTCAGGACAGGCTTCGCGAAGCGAAGTCGAAGGACGCCATCACTTCAGGCGAGACGAGGGACGCAAACGAGGAGAAGCGCACATGGAATACCGCCAATTCGGTACCACCGACTACAAGGTGTCGCCCATGGGGCTCGGCTGCCTGAGCATGTCGGGCATGTACGGAGCGGGAGATGACGACGAGTCCATCGCCACGCTGCACCGGGCCTTCGAGCTCGGCATCAACTTCCTGGACACCTCCGCCAGCTACGGCAACGGCCACAACCACGTGCTCATAGGCAAGGCCATCAAGGGCCGGCGCGACCAAGTGGTGATCCACTCAAAGTCCGGCAGCCCACGGGCCGCCGATGGCACCGGCCTCGACGGGGGCAGTTCGCCCAAGTATCTCATCCAGACCTGCGAGGAAAGCCTGCAACGGCTGGGCATCGACTGCCTGGACATCTACTGCATGTCGCGAATCGACCCCGCCGTCCCGGTGGAGGAATCCGTGGGTGGCATGGCACGTCTCGTGGAGCAGGGGAAGGCCCGCTACATCGGCCTGTCCGAGGCCAGCGCCGACTCCATTCGCCGAGCGCAGAAGGTCCACCCCATCGTCTCGCTCCAGATCGAGTACTCGCTCTGGTCCAGGGACGCCGAGCAGGGCAACATCGACGCCTGCCGCGAGTTCGGCATGGGCCTCATGGCCTACTCGCCCCTGGGCCGCGGCTTCTTCGCCGGCGCCGTCCGTGACCTGAGCGATCTCTCCGAAGGCGACAACCGCCGCAACCAGCCCCGCCTCCAACCCGGCAACATCGAGCGCAACCTGGAATTGCTCGCCCAAGTGGACGAAGTCGCCAGCGACAAGGGCATCACCACCACCCAACTAGCCCTGGCCTGGCTCATGGCCCAAGGCCCGGACATCATTCCCATCCCCAGCAGCAAGAGCCGCAAGCACCTGGAGGAGAACGTCAAGGCCGTGGAGGTGGAGCTGACGGACGAGGACCTGCGGCGGCTGAACGCCATCCTGCCTTACGGTGCCGCCGCCGGCGATCGCACGCGGGATATGAAGCGGGTGAACGTGTAGTCCGTGGGGTCGAGCGATGCGCACCCCCGGCCACTTCCGGCGTTTCCAGGGCCTTCGCCAAACAAGCCCAGCCACCGCACGGAGCACGGGAGGCTTGACATCGGGCCAACTAGGTAATTACAGTAATTACGCTTAGATGGCCTCAAGGAGGGGGTCCGACGATGAAAAGGGTCGAGGCAACAGCCAAGAGAGACGTCAAGTTGGTCGCGGTGGGCAATTCAAAGGGAATCCGTCTTCCGAAGGCTCTCTTGCAGAAGTACGGATGGAGCGATTCCCTCGTTCTGGAAGAGTTGGAGGAAGGTGTGCTTCTTTACAGCCGGGAGAAGAACACGCTGTCGTGGACGGATACTTACCGCGCCATGGCCGCCGAGGAGGAGGACTGGAGCGATTTCGACGTGACAGTGGCCGACGGCGTGGAATGATGGCCACCTTTCCCGCGCGTTACGTCATCTACTTTGCCGACCTCAATCCCACGGTGGGTGGCGAGATCCGCAAGGTCCGGCCTGTAGTGGTTGTAAGCCAAAACGAGATGAATCAGTTCCTGGATACGGTCGTCGTCTGTCCTCTCACCACGGCACTGCACCCCGAGTGGCGGAGTCGGTTGCAGGTTGAATGTGCCGGGAAGAAAGCGGAGATTGCCGTCGACCAGATACGCGCGATAAGCAAGCAGCGGATAGCGCGCAGGCTGGACCGGTTGGCTGCCGAGGAAGCACGCAGGCTTCGACGCATCATCACGGAGATGTATGGGGGATAGCGGGAGGTTTGGAACCCGCCTTCACCCCTCAGGACATCAATCTTCCCCCCGACACGTTCAATGCCTCGCCGGTGGTGTGGGACGAGTCGCTCGACGCCAGGAACAGCGCGGCGTTGGCCACCTCTTCGTGCAGGGCGTGCTTCCGTAGCGGGGTGTGGGCCAGGACGCTTTCCCACAATTCCTCGAAGGTGACGCCGAGGCCCTTGGCGCGGTCCCGGTACATTTCCCGCAGGTCGGCCTCGTCCATGCCCCCGGGGCAGATGATGTTGGCGCGGACGCCGGAGGGGCCGGCCTCCTTGGCGATGGTCTGGGTCAGGCCCAGAAGGCCCCACTTGGCGGCGCACAGGGAGCCGCGCAGCGCCATTCCCTCGCGGCCGGCGGTGCCGGAGATGCTGACGATGCTGCCGTGCTTCTGCTCGATCATGACCTTGAGGGCTGCCTTGCAGCAGAGGAAGATCGCCTTGAGGTTGACGTTGAGGACGTTGTCCCATTCCTCTTCGGTGATCTCGTGCACCTGGACCATGGGGCCGCGGAAGCCGACGCTGTTGACGAGGATGTCGAGCCGGCCCCACCGCGCCACAACGTCCGCCACCATCCGCTCGACCTGCGCAAGGTCGGTGGCGTCGGCCGTGATGGCCACCGCTTCGCCGCCCTTCTCCCGGATGGCTTGAGCGACGCCGTCCAACTCGGTCTTCGTCCTCTCCAGGTCCACCAGGGCGATTTTCGCGCCCTCGCGGGCGAAGGTGTGGGCGATGGCTTCGCCGATGCCGCGGGCGCCGCCGACGATGACTGCTACCTGGTCTGCCAGTTTCATGATTCCTCCCAAAGACCCCTCTCCACCCCTGGATTCCCGCCCCCGATCGGGGTCGAGGGCAAGCTTGCGCGGGAATGACGAGTGCGGGGTTCAAGATTCATTTCGTGAGCCAATAATGTGTCTGATTTGTCGGGCGTCGAAGGTATCATCCTGGCCTCGCCCGCATCAAGCCGCCCCCAGCGCCGTCACCACCGCGATGACGCCGGCCACCGTCACGCCGGAGAAGATCGTGGTCCAGAAGACGATGTCGCCGGTTAGTTCGGCGTCGCCGTCGAGTTCGATGGTAAGGATGAGGGTGTTGACGGCGGTGGGGGCGGCGGCGCCGATGATGAGGTGGGCGCCGGGCCAGGGCCAGAGGCCGAAGGCGTAGACCGTGGCGCCGATGAGCGCCGGCAGGGCCAGGAGCTTGACGAACGCGATGGGCACGACCTCGCGCCAGCGGCGCCAGCGGGCTCCCCGCGCGAGCTGCGCGCCCAGGGCCACGAGCATCATGGGCACCAGCGCCCCGGACAACGAGCGCAAGGGGAACGAGACCACGATCGGCAGGAAGTCCGCTCCGTTGAACCACCGCAGGCGGATCTCCCGCAATACGAAAGAGGTCACCAGGGCGTAGGGGATGGGGAGCTTGAAGATGCCCAGGGCCTCACGGGCGCGGCCGCCTCTGGCCACCGCCAGCACCACGTAGCCCAGAAACCAGACCAGCAGGTTGCTGAGCATCACCACCAGGGCCTGCACGTGCAGGCCCGCTTCCGTGTCCGGCTGGCCCTGGAACAGCGTGCCGCCCTCGATGTAGAGCAGGTGCGCCACCGGGATGCCGAAGTTGCCGGCGTTGAACACGATGCTGCCGAGGATGACGGCGGCGACGGTCTTGTTGGGCGCGCGTACGGCGCGGCCGCTGGCGAACAGCAGCGACCCCAGGACGCCCAGGACGATCAGGAAGACCAGGGCGATGAGACCGATCTCCCTCCAGGGGATGTCGCTGTCGTAGATCTTGATTAGCAGGAACGACGGCACCAGCAGGTACATGCTGACGCGCGCGAGGGTCTCCAGGCTCAGCGGCTGGTAGCGCTGGAGCAGCGTGCCGAAGCCCACCATGAGCAGCAGCGGCAGCAGGATGTTGTAGAGGATCTGGCCGGTGTGGTGCAGCATCAGTCGGAAAACGGCGCGACCGGCCTGCGCGGGAGGAGAAACGGCGGCGCCTCGGGGATTCCGAGGAAACGGACCCCCCGAGGCGCCGGATAGGGACTACGCGACTAAAGGACTACCCCGCGGACTCCGCGAAGAACTTGCCGGGCATCTCGATGGGCGGCAGGGTCTTGTTCTCCTCCGAGTCGGAAGGGATTTCCTTGCCGTCGGGGCCGAGGCGCGCGTCGTCGCCCCGCGGCGGCTTGGCGTCGATGCCGCAGCCGATGCGCAGCACCACGAGGTTGCCGTCGCCGGTGTTGAGGTAGCGGTAGTAGGCGCCCTTGGGGATCATGATCCCCTGGTACTTGTCGATCTTCAGCTCGTTGCCCTTCTCGTCGAACACGGACATCTGGCCTTCCAGCACCACGAAGGAATGGTCCTCGTCCAGGTGGCAGTGGACCGCGTTCTCGCCGCCCTCGGAGTTGATCTTGGTGTGGATCCACATGTTGTCGGTCTTGGCCACGAGCTGGGTGACCCGGCCCTGCTGCATGTAGGGGGTCTTGAGCGAGTACCTGTAAGCCTTGGGGTGTTCCAGGACCTCTTGTTTCTCGGCGACTGCTTCCATGATGAACTCCTTTCCGAACTTTCCTGTTCTTTCCGAGATGGCGCCCTCTGACTTCGCGCCGCTCACGCGGCGCTACGCTCAGGCGAACGGCGCCATCTTAGTCGATCAAAATCCTCTCAGGCGTTGATACCCTCCAGCTTCAGGTCGTAGAGCCGCAGCACGTTCTCGCGCACCACCTTGCGGAAGATATCCTTCGGCAGATGGCCCAGCTCGTCGGCGATGACCTGGCGGGAATGCGGCCAGGTGGACGCCGCGTGGGGGTAGTCGCTGGACCACATGCAGGTCTCGCTGCCCCACCAGTCCAGCAGACGGCCCCCCGTGGGGTCGCTGAAGAAGGTGGCGTAGAACTGCTCGTTGCAGTACTCGCTGGGGAGCTTCTTCATGTGCGGCAGCGGCGCCCTGCTGGCGTGGCGCTTGAAGTACTTGTCCCACTCGTGGAGGTAGAACGGGATCCACGAGATCTCGTTCTCCACGTAGACGAACTTGAGGTCGGGGTAGTTGGACATGGGGCCGCCGAACACGAGGTCGAACAGCGTGTTGGCGGCGTCCGCCAGCTTCTGGTTGACGGTCATGCGGTAGATGTCCAGGCCGTGGCGCTCATAGCGGCTGTAGTTGAAGCCCGTCAGGATGTGGAGGTTGACGGGCATCTGCAGGTCCTGTGCCGCCTCCCAGAACGGGTTGTAGTGGTCGCTGGTGAAGGGAAGGTGCTCCGGCGGCACCTGCCAGATCAGGACGCCCACCAGCCCGGCCTTCTTGCAGCGCTCCATTTCCTTGATGGCGTTGTCGACGTTGTAGAGCGAGACCGACGGCACGCCCACGAGCTTGTCGGGGTGTACCTTGCAGTAGTCGATGAGCCAGTCGTTGGCGAGCTCGAAGCAGGCCTCCTGAAGCTCCGCGTCCTCCAGGGCGAAGAGACGCAGCCCCAGGGTCGGGTACAACACTTCGGCCGACACCCTGTCCACCGCCATCTCGTCCACCCGCGCGCCCGGGTCGTAGCCGCCGGGCTTCTCGCCGATGGCGTTCCGGGGCGGAAACTCGGGATAGCGGCCCTTGAAGCTCGCCGGCAGGTTGTTCACCCAGAGGTCCGTGGGCTCCATGATGTGGGAGTCCGCGGATACGATGATTTCTTCGGCCAGTTCCTGTTCGGTGCTCGTGGCGGTTGGCATGCTTACACTCAAGTTTCGTTCCTCCTCATTTGCTCGTCTGTTGAGGTACTTCTTATGCTTTTTTGGGCGGTTTTGTCCACCGTAGGCACGACCCCTCGTCCTCGTGATTCCGGGCTTGACCCGGGATACAGGGGCGGGGGAGTGGGAGGCGCGCCATGCACTCGGGAGTGCATTGTGCTATGAGGACTTCTGCACGCGTGGCGGGCGCGCACCCGCCGCCAAACTCACCATCGGAGGCAACTCATGACGACCATGATCACGGGCGCGGGGCTGGTGGGCTCCCAGATCGCGCGCATCCTTGTGCAGCAGGGCGAGAAGCCCGTCCTGTTCGATATTGCACCCAATCTCACCGCGCTGGCCGATGTTGTAGGGGACGTGGGCGCGGTCACCCTGTTCCGCGGCGACCTGCTGAACCCCTTCGACCTCGGCAAGGTGATCAACGAGCACGGCATCACCCGCATCATCCACACCGCGGCCTATCCCAACCTCGGCACCGGCGCCCAGGAGAACCCCTACGGGGCCATCCAGGTGAACATCATGGGCACCGCCAACGTGCTGGAGGCGGCGCGGCTCCACGGCGCCGAGCGGGTGGTCATGATCAGCACCGCGGCCGTGGCCCGGGGGATCGCCGGCGGCGAGGACAACGGCGACCACAGCAAGGAGGAGGCGCTGCCGCGGCCCAGCTCGTTCTATTCGGCCACCAAGCAGGCGGGCGAGAACCTGGGCTACAACTACGCGCGCTCCCACGGCGTCGACTTCCGCGCCGTGCGCTTCCCCAACGTGTGCGGCCCCTGGATCCCCGGCGGCGGCGGCCGCCCCAGCGCCATGTTCCGCACCCTGGTGGAGAAGTCGGTGGACGGCGTCGAGCACACCGTCCCGCCCGGCGTCATGGAATGGCTCTATTCCAAGGACGCCGCCCGCGGCGTGGTCCTGGCCCTCCAGACCGAGGGCGTCAAGAGCCGTGTCTTCAACCTCGGCGTCGGCAAGCCCTACGACAACCAGGAGCTCATCGACATCTTCAAGCAGGTGGTCCCCGGCGCCAAGCTCGGCATCGACGAAAGCGCCACCACCTCGCAGACCTCCTCGGTGTTCCTGGACATCACCCGCGCCCAGACCGAACTGGGCTTCGACGCCGAGTACGACATCCCGGCGGCGGTGTCGGACTTCGTGGGCTGGTACCGGCGGCTCAAGGGGAAGGGAAACTAAGGGAGACCTGAAGATGGCGTCCTTCGACTCCGCGCCGCTGGCGCGGCGCTACGCTCAGGACGAACGGTTGGAGGGACCAGCCACCGCTCGTCCTGAGCGTAGCGAGGTCTGCCGAGCGAAGTCGAAGGACGCCATCTCGCCTGCCGAGTTCATCGGCTCAATGCCGTGAAAAGCAAAGCCACGCAAAGGACGACCACCATGACCGATACCCCCGACTACGTCCCTCCCAAAGTCTGGAAGTGGGAACGCGAGAACGGCGGCCGGTTCGCCAATATCAACCGGCCCGTCTCCGGCGCCACCCATGAGAAGGAGCTGCCTCGCGGCAAGCACCCCCTCCAGCTCTACTCGCTGGGGACGCCCAACGGCGTCAAGGTCACGATCATGCTGGAGGAGCTTCTGGCGGCCGGGCATGGCGGCGCGGAGTACGATGCCTGGCTCATCAACATCCGCGAGGGCGACCAGTTCGGCTCCGGATTCGTCGGCATCAATCCCAACTCCAAGATCCCGGCGCTGGTGGACTACTCGATGCCCACGCCCACGCGGGTCTTCGAGTCGGGCTCCATCCTTCTCTACCTGGCGGACAAGTTCGGCGCCTTCGTCCCGGAGGACCCGTCGGAGCGCGCCGAGTGCCTGTCCTGGCTGTTCTGGCAGATGGGTTCCGCGCCCTACCTCGGCGGCGGCTTCGGACACTTCTACGCCTACGCCCCCTACAAAATGGAGTACCCCATCGACCGCTTCGCCATGGAGGTGAAGCGCCAGCTCGACGTCCTCGACAAGCGGCTGGCCGAGAACCGCTACGCGGCCGGGGATGCCTACACCATCGCCGACATGGCCATCTGGCCCTGGTACGGCGTGCTCACATTGGCGGACAGCCTTTACGGCGCGGCCGAGTTCCTCGACTCGCAATCGTACAAGAACGTGTTGCGCTGGCGTGACGAGATCGCGGCGCGCGATGCGGTGAAACGCGGCCGCATCGTCAATAAGAGCTCCGGCCCGCTCGATCAGCAACTCCGCGAGCGCCACGACGCCTCCGATTTCGAGTTGCGGACGCAGGACAAGCTCGAGGCGGCCGAGTAGCGTACCGGGGTCCGGCGAGTATTTCGATAGCGCGACGGCGAAGATCTACCTCGTCGCGTGCTCAGGTCGGATGAAGCCCCCTGGAACCCCCAAGTAAAGAGGAAAGGACGGGTGTCGTAGACTCCGGTGCCGACGTGCGTCGGGATTCAGCCGTCACCTGGCGCCGGCTGTTCGCCGTATTCTGGCGCATCGGAATCCTCTCCTTCGGTGGGCCGGCGGCGCAGATCGCGCTCATGCACCGTGTCCTGGTGGAGGAGGAACGGTGGCTCGACGAGCCAAGGTTCCTGGGCGCGCTCAGCTTCTGCATGCTGCTGCCCGGCCCCGAGGCCATGCAACTTGCCACCTACTCGGGGTGGCAGCTCCGCGGCGTGCCCGGCGGGTTGGCGGCGGGCCTCCTGTTCGTGGTGCCTGGCGCCTTGGTGGTGCTCGGCCTGGCGATGCTCTACGCGGCCGGAGGCCACCTGCCGCTGGTGGCCGCGCTGTTCC
>JAPPNE010000046.1 GCA_028818775.1 Deltaproteobacteria bacterium
GCGGGTCCTTTTCGCCGTCGGCTGCGTTGCTCTTCCTCGCGTGGTACCCGCCACTGCTCGTCATCGCGCCTTGCCGACGACAAAAATGCCCTCGCGGATACATCAAGCTATTTGTGACGCAGGACACTAGCCTGCTTTCCGTGGAGAACCTGTTGATGAACCGCTTGGCCAACGAGACTAGCCCGTATCTGCTGCAGCACGCCGGCAATCCGGTGGACTGGTACCCCTGGGGCGAGGAGGCCTTCGCCAAGGCGCGGGCGGAAGACAAGCCGATCCTCCTGAGCATCGGCTACTCGGCCTGCCACTGGTGCCACGTGATGGAGCACGAGTCCTTCGAGAACGAGTCCATCGCCGCGCTGATGAACGAGAACTTCGTCAGCATCAAGGTGGACCGGGAGGAGCGCCCCGACCTGGACGAGATCTATATGAATGCCGTGCAGATGCTCACCCGGCGGGGCGGCTGGCCCATGACGGTGTTCCTTACCCCCGAGGGGAAACCCTTCTTCGGCGGCACCTACTACCCGCCCGAGGACCGGCAGGGCATGCCGGGCTTTCCGCGGGTGCTCCTGGCGGTGGTGGAAGCCTACCGGAACAAGCGCCAGGACGTGGCCCGGAACGTCGACCAGATCGTGACCGCGCTGGACCGCATGAGCGTGCTCAGCGAGACGGGCCAGGAGATGAGCGTGGAGGTGGTGACGCGCGGGGCCGAGGGTCTCACGTCCGCCTACGACGCCGCCCACGGCGGCTTCGGCCGTGCGCCCAAGTTCCCCAACGCCGGCGTGTTCAACCTGTTCCTGCGGGCCTACCGCCTGTCGGGCAACCGCCGCTACCTGGAGATGATCACCGAGACCCTCCGGAAGATGGCCGAGGGGGGCATGTACGACCAGCTCGGCGGCGGCTTCCACCGTTACTCGGTGGACGACAAGTGGCTCGTGCCCCACTTCGAGAAGATGCTCTACGACAACGGCCAGCTCGCGCAGGTCTACGCCGAGGCCTACCGCATCACCAAGGACGGTTTTTTCAAGCGCGTCGTAGAGGAGACCCTGGAATACGTGCTGCGCGAGATGTGCCAGCCCGAAGGCGGCTTCTACTCCGCCCAGGATGCGGACAGCGAGGGCGAGGAAGGCAAGTTCTTCGTGTGGTCGCGCGACGAAGTCCTGGACCTCCTCGGCAAGGAGCGCGGCGACATCTTCTGCCGGGTCTACGACGTCACCGACCTCGGGAACTTCGAGGGCAAGAACATCCTCCACCCCATCCTGACCGTCGAGCAGGCGGCCAAGTACTTCCGCAAGGAAGAGCGGGAGATCGAGGCCGTCCTGGCGGAGTGCCGGGCACGCCTGTTCGAGGAGCGGGAGAAGCGGGTCAAGCCGTTCCGGGACGAGAAGGTCATCATTTCCTGGAACGGCCTGATGCTGTCGGGCGTGGCCGCGGCCTACGCCGTCACCGGCGACGCGCGCATCCGGGAGGCGGGCGCCCGCACGGTGGATTTCATCTTCACGCGCATGTTCGAGAACGGCCTGCTGCTGCACACCTACAAGGACGGGCAGGCCAAGCTGCTGGGCTATCTCGACGATTACGCGTTCCTCATCGCCGGCCTGCTGGATCTCTTCGAGGCGACCTTCGAGCCCGAGCTGCTGGAACGCTCCAAGGCTCTCGCCCGGACCATGGTGGAGGAGTTCTGGGACGAGGAGAACGGCGGGTTCTTCTATACCGGCAAGTCCCACGAGCAGCTCATCAGCCGCACCAAGCCCGGGTTCGACAGCTCCATTCCCTCGGGCAACTCGGTGGCGGCCATGGACCTTCTGCGCATCCACCACTACACCGGAGACCCCGACCTGCTCGACCGCGCCGAGAAGACTCTGCGCCTGCACTACGACGCCATGGCCAAGGAACCCTTCGGCCTGTCCAACATGCTCGGCGCGCTGGACTACCATCTCTCGCGGCCCGCGGAGATCGTGCTGGTGGCGGCCAGGGACGACGCGGCGGCGGGCGCACTGGCCAAGGAGATCCAGCACAGCTACCTGCCCAACAAGACGCTTCAGTGGGTCAGCCCCGAAGCCCGGCTGGAAGAGATTTCGCCGCTGCTGGAGGGGAAAACACAAGTCGGCGGCAAGCCCACGGTGTACGTGTGCCGGGACTTCACCTGCGCCCCGCCCGTGACGGACTGGGAGGGGTTGAAGCCGTTGCTGGAGGAGTAAACCAGGAGAGCGGACGAAAAAAACCCAGGGGGGTCGGATCTTGGACAATGACTTGGTTGTGTTAACCCACTGAATTCATACGAAAGGTAGAAGATGTCGGAGAAGATCAAGCTGGGAGTCATCGGCGCCAACCCCACGCGTGGCTGGGGTCCGCGCGCCCATCTACCCGCCATCGTGGCGAGCCGGGACGTCGAGTTGACCGCGGTGTGCACCAGCCGCAAGGAGAGCGCGGAGGAATCGGCCGCCAAGTTCAACGCGAAGATGGCGTTCCACGACTATCGCGAGATGCTGGCCTGTCCGGAGGTGGAGGCGGTGGCGGTGCTCCTGCGGGTGCCCGCCCACTACCAGGTGACGATGGATGCCCTTGCCGCGGGCAAGCACGTGTTCACGGAGTGGCCGCTGGGAAAGACCCGCGCGGAGGCGGTGGAGATGCGCGACCTGGCGGAGGCCAAGGGCGTCAGGCACATGGTGGGCCTGCAGGCCAGGGCCAACCCCGCCATCGTCCATGCCCGGGAGCTGGTGGCGGACGGCTACGTGGGCGAGGTCATGGCCTGCCACGTGAGCGTGGCCCGCGGCGGCGTGCTGCGGCGCCCGTCGGACCGGACGTGGCAGAAGGACAACGCGCTGGGCGCCACCACCCTGACCATCGCGTGCGGCCACACCATCGACGCGCTGCGCTACGTGGCGGGAGATTTCAGCCAGGTGTCGGGCCTGGTCAGCACCCAGGCGCGCCAGTGGTACGAGACCGACACCCAACGGTACGTGGACGTCACCGGCCCCGACAACGTGCTCGTGAGCGGCCGGCTGGCCAACGGCGCCGTCGCTTCGGTGTACGTGTCCGCTGTCCCTGTCGGCGTCGCCGGCTACCGCATGGAGATCTACGGCCGGGAAGGCACGCTGGTGGCGTCGTCTGACAACACGCCGCAACTCAAGGTCGTGCGCCTTCAGGGCATCCGCGCCGGAGACTCCGGCCTCCAGGACCTCGACGTGCCGGCCGACCGTGTGCACGCCCCGTCGGACACGCCCGAGGGCGAGCCCAAGAACGTCGGCGAAATGTACGTCCGCTTCGCCGGCGCCATCCGCAACGGCGGCGAGTGCGATCCCGATTTCAACGACGCCGTGGACACGCACCGGCTGATCGACTCCATTACGGAAGCGTCGGAGGAAGGGCGGACCGTGGGGTTGTAAATGGCCCGGACGAGCGCCTCCATCGGCTGGTTGGTCGCGGGATGCTGTTTCACGGTCGTCGGCGGCTCTCTCCTTCTCCTGACCTCGGTAGAAGAAGCGGGGATCGCGCTTATCCTGCTCGGCGCTGGTGCGTTCGGTTTCGCGGCGGGCCGCGTGCGATCGGCCAGCGTCGACCGAAGGCTCGTTACGGAGATCGAGCAGCACATCGACGAACTGCGTGAACGCGACCTGAGAGAGGTTGAGAAGCGCTGGCTTGCTGAAGGCGTGTCGCCGGTGGAGCAGGCTTGGAGCGTTCTCAACCGGTCGCACGCTTCCGAAGCGGACGGGGCACGGTCGGAACTCGACGTTCGGCTCGGGAGAATGATCGAGGCCCGCTGCGACCGCGTCTGGGACGGTATCCGCGACCGGCGCTACGTGAAGCAAGAGAATGGGGAAATCGGCGGCGTCGACGGCCGCGCCGTTTTCGAGGAAATCCGGGAGGTTGTGGTAGAAGTCGCCCAACTGTACGGAAAGGATGCCGAGAAGGCGGAGCGCGATGCGCGCATCGGTGACATCGCGCTTGCGGCGCGGTCTGCGATCGGCGACCTCCTGCAAGTCGCGCGGCAGGTGCCGGTCATCGACGTCACCGGTTGGACCGTGAGAGAAGTGATGGAGTGGCTCGAACGGGTGCAGAAGGTTCGCCGCCTCTACCGGATGTACACACCTTGGCAGCATTATGTGCGCGGCGCGGCGCTGGCTGCCCGCATTGCCCTCGGTGTGAATCCGGTGACGCTGGTAGCGTCGACTCTCGCTTGGGAGGCATCTACGCGGGTCGGCAAACACGTGACCCGGAAGTACGCCGAGGTCTGGCTGAAGGAACTGCTGGAAGGCTCGGTCGCGCTGGTCTATCTGCAGGTGGCGCGCACCTACGATCCGGCTCGTGTTGTCCGGAGCGTTGACTGGCTGGCACTCGTCGAGGCGCTTCGCATTCACAGCCTGGTTCCGGGCGTCGACCACAACCGCAAGCTCCTGCTGGACCATATTCTGCACGCGCAGATTCCGGACGAGTTCGCGAAGTTGACGTTGCTGCGCGCACTTGCCGCGGACGGTGAACCGGATTCCGCGTTGACGGCGCCCGTCGACTTGGCGTCCCTACGCCCGGCGCAACGCCAGGCAATCGCCGAGTGTCTCCGCGCGATCCTGCGGGACATGCGGGGATTGAATGAGCCGAAGGCCAGCCAGGCGATCGAGGAAGCGGAGAAACGGCTGTCGATGGGTTTGCAGGTCGATCTGATCGCTGCCGGCAGCCGTGAGGAGGTACGCATCGAAGAGGGGTTCATCCAGCTCGGGATGCTTGCCCGCGACTGGTGTCGACTCGACTTCCGGGAAGCGCGGCAGGTGATCGAAGGCAGCGCGTTCGCCGCGGCGGCGCGCAAGCGTATCGGTGACGCCGATGCGAACCGCACGCTGTTGGAGAAGGCGATGCCGGTCGCCTTCGACGATGGCGGTGTCGACTCCGACGCCGTTGGGGAATGCGAACGACAGTTGATCGAGCCGCCGCGCGATTTGGTCGGAGACCCGCTGGCCGAACCATTGATGGCGTCCTTCGTCGATCTGCTGGCGACGAAGGCTCCGGCGGATTGGCCGGTCGAACACGACCATATGGTGCTCTTCAATGCTTCGGTGTTGCTTCCGGAACGCAGGCAGGTCACTGAGGTCTGGTCGCGATATCTGCAGGCGGTGGAGTCGCGGCTGCGCGATCGCCTGAGGCACGGGACGCTGTCTACCGTCCCGCCAGGGTCGGCGCCGGCTGTCCTGCGGCAGATCGGCGATCAGGAACTCCCTGCGCCCGCGGGCCGCGTCGTCACTGCCGACGTTCGGAACCGGGCCGTCGCGGTGTTCGAGGCCTCGTCCGGCAACGGGCGGGCGCGCTGGGTGCTTCTGTTCGATGACCGTGTCGTTGTCGGGGCGGTTCCGAAGGAGGATCTGTCGCTCGACGACGGCGAGAGCTCGACCTACGTGATAGACGAGGTCCGGTTCGGCCGTCTGTCACGCACGCTGGCCGATGCGCTCGTCATCCATTGCGGTGAGAACCAGCCTCTGATCGTCGATGGTCCCGTGGCGGGCACCTTCGCGGGGTACTTCGGTCCCCTGCTCGAATCGCTGAGCCTCGATCCCGCTGCACTCGAGATCGAGAGCGTCCAGAACCCGTGAGATTGTCAAGAATCGGGCGCGCGCCCAGCCATCAAGCGCGTCGCACGGAACTCGGCAGGGAAGGACATTGCCGCGCAAGCGCGTTCCGTCGGTGGCAATGCGTGATTCAGAAGCCGGCTGAGAGTGGTCCGAAGGGCCTGCGGCGTTGGAGGGCGTCCGCAAAGAGTGCGACGGTGCTTGTTCAGCAACGCCGTGCCGCCGCGGCGCGGGCGAGGTCTTCGAGCATGGGGACGGTGGTTTCCCAGTCGATGCAGGCGTCGGTGACGCTCTGGCCGTAGGTGAGTGGGGTGTCGGGTTTGATGTCCTGGCGGCCGGCGACGAGGTGGCTTTCCATCATGACGCCACAGATGTTGTCGGAGCCCGAAGCGACTTGGGCGCACACGTCGTCGCATACCTCGGGCTGGCGCCGGTAGTCCTTCTGGCTGTTGCCGTGGCTGCAGTCGACGAGGATGCGATGCGGCAGATCGGCGGCGCGCAGGGCTTCCGCTGTTTCATCGACCACGCCTCGGTCGTAGTTCGGTCCGGCATTGGAGCCGCGCAGGATGACGTGGCAACTCGCGTTCCCGGACGTGGAGATGATTGCGGCGGTTCCCTGATCGGTGACGCCGAGGAAATGGTGCGGGTGCCGCGCGGCGCGCACGCCGTCGATGGCGATCTGGATGGAGCCGCCGGTGCCGTTCTTGAAACCGACCGGCATGGACAGGCCCGAGGCCAGTTCGCGGTGGACCTGACTTTCCGCGGTCCGTGCGCCGATGGCGCCCCACGAGACGAGGTCGGCGGTGAACTGCGGGGTGATGGTGTCGAGGAACTCGGAACCCGCCGGCACACCCATGTTCGCGAGCTCCAGCAAGAGCCCCCGGGCAATCCGTAATCCCTGGTTTATGTTGAATTTTCCGTCGAGGTTGGGGTCGTTGATCAGCCCCTTCCAGCCGACCGTGGTGCGCGGCTTCTCGAAGTAGACGCGCATCATGATGTAGAGGTCGCCGGCGAGACGGTCTGCTTCCTGTTTGAGACGGCCGGCATACTCCAGGGCCGCATCCGTGTCGTGAATGGAGCAGGGACCGGCGATCACCAGGAGTCGTCGATCCCGTCCGTTGAGGATTTCGTCAATGTCGTGCCGGGCATTGGTCACCGTGGCCGTGGCCTGGCCGGTAATCGGCAGCTCCTCGTTTACCAGGATCATTGGCGGCACCAGTGGGCGCAGGTTTTCGACTCTGAGGTCTTCGGTTGTCCGTTCCATGGCGTTAAGTCGGGTATCTAACACAGTTTTTCAGGATAGGCGAATACGGGGAGTTGGTGCTGTGCCGGGATGATGAGGCGGACGCGGGATTCCGCCGGATAGGATATAATGGTGCCCGCAAGCGCAGACCGGAGTCCTTCCTGATGTACCGAGCGGATACCATCGCGGCCGTGGCGACGCCCCCTGGCGAAGGGGGAGTCGCCATGGTGCGTTTGAGCGGACCGGATGCGGAGCGTATCGGGCGGGATATCCTTGCGCGGAAGGACAACGAGTGGGAATCGCACCGCCTGTATCACGGGAGGGTGCGGGACCCGGGCAGCGGCTCGGTGGTGGACGAGGTGATGTTTGCCTTCCTTCGGGAGCCCGGGAGCTATACCGGTGAGGACACCGTCGAGATCCATTGCCACGGGGGCCCCTACGTGGTGCGGCAGGTGCTCGGGCTGGCGCTCGCGCGCGGCGCACGGCACGCGGATCCCGGGGAGTTCACCAAGAGGGCTTATTTGAACGGACGGTTGGATTTGGCGCAAGCGGAGGCGGTGCTGGATCTGATCCGGTCACGCACCGACAAGGCCGCCGGGATCGCCCTGGGCCAGATGGAGGGCGGCCTTTCCCAGGAGGTTCAGGCTCTCCGCGAACAATTGGTGGATACGCTCGTACAGGTGGAGGCGGCCATCGATTTCCCGGAGGAAGAGATCGAGTTGCTGCAGCGTGAGGCGTTGAGCCGAAAGGTCGCGGGGGTGGTCGAAAGGGTTTCCACCCTCGCCGACAGCTACGAATGGGGCCGCTTGATCCGCGAGGGCGTGCGGGTGTGCATCGTGGGGCGGCCAAACGTCGGCAAGTCGAGCCTGCTGAACGCACTGTTGGGGGTCGACCGGGCCATCGTTACGTCCACGCCGGGGACCACTCGCGACTTCATCGAAGAGACCGTGAACCTCAACGGCTTGCCCGTGGTGCTGTGGGACACGGCCGGTATCCGGGGCGAGACCGAGGGCGTGGAGCAGATCGGCATCGACGTGACGCTGAAGAGGCTCGCCGAGAGCCAGGGATGTATGCTGGTCCTCGATGGGTCGGGTCCGCTAGCTCCCGAAGACATGGACGTGATGGAGCGGGTGCGCGGGATGGCGGGCCTCGTGGTCGTCAACAAGGCCGACCTGGAACAGCACATCGACTGTTTGGCGGTGTCCGGCCGTGTGCCCGACCTGCGGCAGGTGGCCGTGTCCGCTTTGACGGGACAGGGGCTGGATGCCTTGAAGGGCTTCTTGCGGGACTGTTTTCTGGACTCGGCGGAGGAGCCGGAGATCGTCGTGACCAATGTGCGTCACAAGGCAGCCCTGGACCGGGCCAAGGCGAGTCTTGTGGAGGTGCGTCGGGCCATCGACCAGGGCCTTCCGCCCGACATCGTGGCGGTAGACCTGCAGGAGGCTCGGGACAGTCTCGAGGAGATCATCGGCACCGTCACCAATGAAGACATCCTCGACCGCATCTTTTCACAATTCTGCATCGGCAAGTGACTGGTCCCACGCCTTGTTCGTGGAAGTCGGCCGAGCATTCTGCCACAATTGAGGTTCAAGCCATTCAGCAAAGGATGTTTCACGTGAAACAATCGTTTGGAGGAGCCGGCAGGATCTACGATGTCGTCGTCGTAGGTGCCGGGCACGCAGGCATCGAAGCGGCTTTGGCGGCCGCGCGCATGGGTTTCGACACGTTGATGTTGACCCTAAACCTGGACCATATCGGCCAAATGTCCTGCAATCCGGCCATCGGAGGCATCGGGAAGGGCCATTTGGTCAAGGAAATCGACGCGTTGGGCGGCGAGATGGCCCGGGCCATCGACGAGACCGGCATCCAGTTTCGCGTTCTGAACACCAAGAAGGGACCCGCGGTGAGAGCATCCCGCGCCCAAGCGGACAAGGCCCTCTACCGGCAGCGAATGAAGCGGGTAGTGGAGCGGTGCGAGAATCTCACCCTCAAACAAGCCAGCGTGGAAAGCCTGTTGTGCCGTGATGGCGTAGTGGTAGGGGTGGAAACCCAGATGGGTGAGGTGTTCGAGGGCAAGAAGACGATATTGACTACCGGTACCTTCCTGCAGGGCCTCATCCATGTCGGCGACCGCAACTACTCCGGGGGTCGAGCGGGGGATTTCGCCGCGCAGGGCCTCAGCAAGTCGTTAAGCGACCTGGGTTTGCGGCTGGGGCGCCTCAAGACGGGCACTTGTCCCCGTTTGCATGCCGATTCCATCAACTATTCCAAGTTGGATGTGCAGTACGGAGATGAGAACCCGGTCCCGTTCTCATTCGGCACCGAACAGATCGCGCAGAAACAGATCCCCTGCCATATCACCTACACCAACCGCGCGACCCACGACATCATCCGAGCGGCCATTCACCGCTCGCCCATGTATTCGGGAGTGATTCAGAGCCGCGGTCCACGGTACTGTCCTTCCATTGAGGACAAGGTCGTCCGTTTCGCGGACAAGCAGCGGCACCAGATCTTCCTGGAGCCTGAGGGGTACGACACGGTCGAGGTCTATCCCAACGGTATCTCCACGAGCCTTCCCCTCGACGTCCAGTTGGAGATGGTGCGCAGCATCCAAGGCCTTGAAAATGCTGAGATTATGCGGCCGGGCTACGCCATCGAGTACGACTACGTGGAACCCACGCAGCTCAAGCCCAGCCTGGAAACCAAGGCCCTTGAGGGTCTGTATCTGGCCGGCCAGATCAACGGGACCACCGGATACGAGGAGGCCGCCAGCCAAGGCCTTATGGCGGCCATCAATGCGTGTCTCAGCCTCAGGGGCGAGGATCCGCTGGTTCTTTCCCGTGACCAGGCATACATCGGTGTCCTGATCGACGACCTTGTCACCAAGGGAACCGACGGCGAGCCCTACCGGATGTTTACTTCGAGGGCCGAGTACCGGCTGCTGCTCCGGGAGGACAATGCCGACCTTCGACTCACCGAGCTGGGTTTTCGTATCGGTTTGGCCACTCCGGCGGCCCATGATCGTACGGCCCGAAAGCAGGAACAGATCGCCGAGTGGACCGGGAAACTGGAAGCCATCCGCGTCAATCCATCGCCATCCGTCCAGGCACGACTGAAGACCCTGGGAACGGCGCCCGTTCGCAACATCACGCCGCTGGCGCAACTGCTCCGCCGTCCGGAGATCTCGTTCGTGGATCTTCAGGCCTTCTGCGCCGACTTGACGGAGGTGCCTTCCGATGTGGCCCTCCAGGTGGAAGTATCAATAAAGTACAGTGGTTACGTGGACCGTCAGACGCAGGGATTGAAGCGGTTTCAGAAGATGGAGAACGTGGCCCTTCCCGAGGACCTCGACTACGCAACCATCGACGGGTTGTCGCGGGAGATCAAGGAAAAGCTCACACACGTGCGACCGCGCTCCCTGGGCCAGGCCTACAGGATCTCGGGGGTGACCCCGGCCGCCATCTCGGTGCTCTCCCTGTATCTCTACAAGTTGAAGGCAGGCTGAAGGGACCCTAGTGTCCTGCAACTAGGTGTTGTGAACGGTGTCGCGCAAAGACCTCGCCAGCGCCGAGCAACTCATGATCGACGGTGCGAGATCCTTCGATCTTGAGTTGTCGCCTCGCCAGCTTGCGGCCTTTGCCGGCTATCAACATCTCCTTTCCGTCTGGGGCGCCAGGCTCAACCTCACCGCGATCCGTGAAGACGCGCTCGTGGTGCGACTGCATTTCCTCGACTCCCTCTCGGTCGTGCCCCTCTTGAGCCGCGCGGATGCCCTCATGGACATCGGCAGCGGGGCGGGTTTCCCTGGAATCCCCATCAAGCTCGTGTCTCCGGAAAAACCGGTCTATCTGGTCGAACCGCGCCGCAAGCGTGCGAATTTCCTGCGGCATGTCATAAGGGAACTCGACTTGACGGATGCCCATGTGATCGAGAGCCGCGCCGAGGACATGCCGACCGCGGACATTCCCCCAATGATGGAGACCGTCACCCGCGGGTTTTCCGATATCCCGGAGTTCGTGAAGGCAAGCGGCAAGCTTCTCGGTCCGAACGGTACAGGCGTTCTCATGCAAGGCCCCAAGGGCCCGGCAAGATTGGATGAGCTTCGAGGTTGGCTTTCCCTTTATGGGTTCACGGAAGGCCCGACCGTTCGATTCTCCCTTCCTTTCGGAAGCGAGCAAAGGACGGTGCTCACCTTCAAGAAGGTGTAGGCTCGGACGGCGGTCCCATCCCTGCGCCGTTCCGGGTTCCGTTCGTTGTTTCACGTGAAACATGCACGACGCTTCCTTTCGAAGCCTCGGCGTGTTAAGAACTTGGGGTGCCTAGTTGGCACCTAACCTATTGATTATTAAAGAGTTTGAGCAGGATCATCGCCATAGCCAATCAGAAGGGCGGGGTCGGGAAAACCACCACGGCCGTGAATCTGGGCGCGTCCCTGGCGGTCGCCACCAAACGTACGCTTTTGGTGGACATGGATCCCCAAGGCAACAGCACGACCGGTTTCGGCATCGACCGCGACGCCCTCAACAAGAGCATCTACGATGTGATGATCGAGGACTGTTTCGCCACCGAGGCGCTATGCGCGACGGAATTGCCCCTCCTGTTCCTCCTGCCGGCCAACCGTGACCTCGTCAGCGCCGAGTTGCGCCTGATGGACATGGAGAACCGCGTTGAAAGGCTCCGGGACGCCCTGGACACGGTCAAGAACCGGTTCGACTACATCCTCTTGGATTGCCCCCCTTCCCTGGGACTGCTCACTCTCAACGCGCTGGTCGCCGCCGACTCCCTGCTGGTACCGCTTCAGTGCGAGTACTATGCGCTTGAAGGTCTCAGCGCGATTCTTGATACGATGAAGCGTGTGCAGGACGCGTACAATCAGGATTTGAAGCTCGAAGGGGTCGTTCTTTGTATGTACGACGCCCGCAGCAACCTGTCCGCGCAGGTGGCGGAGGATGTTCGCGATCATTTTCCGGAACAAGTGTTCCGCAGCGTCATCCCCCGAAACGTCCGCCTGAGCGAAAGCCCCAGCCACGGCAGGCCGGCGCTGCTGTACGACCCCAGGTCCAAGGGGGCACAGGGTTACCTGGGCCTTGCGGCCGAAGTAATGGACCGTCAGAAGGAGTCCACCCATGCAGAAGCCTAGACTGGGACGGGGCCTTGACGCCCTGTTGCCGAAGAGCACGCCGGCGGTCCGGGAACCCGCGCCAGAGCCCGCGCCCACGGCGGTGCATCCCTCCTTGATCATCCCCAATCCGAATCAACCTCGGCGGGTCTTTGACGAGGCCAAGATCGACGAGCTGGCCGGATCCATCGAGGCCAGCGGCATGCTGCAACCCTTGGTCGTGCGCACGAGCCCCAACGGCTACGAGCTGATCGCCGGCGAACGCCGCCTGCGCGCCGCCCAGCGGCTGGGCCTCTCCGAAGTGCCTGTAATCGTTCACGAAACACTGGACCCGAACACACTCTTGCTGGCCCTGGTCGAGAACCTTCAACGCGAGGACCTGAATCCCATCGAGGAAGCCGCCGCTTTCGCCGAGTTGCAGGAACAGTTCAACATGACTCAGGAACAGGTCGCCGGAAAGGTCGGCAGGAGCCGTTCCGCGGTGGCCAATTCGTTGCGCCTCCTGGCGCTGCCCGACGAAATCAAGCAACACGTGGCCCGCGGCGCGTTGCCCGCCGGCCAGGCCCGGGCGCTCCTCGCCCTGGAAGACCGCGCCCTGCTCGCGGCCGCCGTGCGCGAAGTCATGGCCAAGGACCTGTCCACGCGCGACACCGAGGCCCTGGTGAAGCGGCTCAAGCGTGAAAAACGTCCTAAAATTGAGAATCGACTGGATCCCGACCTCACAAACCTGGTCGAAACCCTGCAGCGCCGCCTCGGCACCCGTGTCCGTCTCATGCACCGCGCCCGCGACGGCAAGGGCAAGCTGGAGATCGAGTACTACTCGCAGGACGACCTGGGGCGGATCACCGACATGATGATGGGAAACGGGTAGTCGGAAACCGATGAACCGTCACTCGCACGCGCTTTGACAAGGTCGGACTTGGATGTTATAGAGCGACCCGTGGCAGTCAGTTGAACGAGGGGTGCCTTCCTCCGACTGCATGCGCAGACCCGTCAAGCACGGTCCGTTTGGGCCGTGTTTCGTGTATTTTCAGCAATACAACGCGCAGCAATGATCAGCGTAGACTTATCCTTGGTGGTCCAAATCGTCCTGTTCCTGATCCTGTGGAGCATTCTTCGCCGGGTGCTCTTCGGGCCGGTGGGGCGTCTGATGGCGGAACGGGAGCGCCGGACTGAGGGGGCGCACGCCGAGGCGCGTACACTGACCGACGAAGGCAAGGCGCTGCAGGAGCAGTACGACGCCGCCATCGCCAAGGCGCGGGCGGAAGGCGAAGCGATCAAGGGAGAGATCCGGGAAGAAGCCCAGCGCGCACGCAACGTGATCCTCTCCCAGGGGCGTGACGCGGCGACACAAAAGATCCAGGAGATCCGCGAAGAGGTCCGCAGGGAGATGGAGGCGGCGCGCGCGGTCGCCGCCGGCAACGCCGAGACGCTGGCGCAGGAGATGGCGGAGAAGGTGCTGGGCCGGAAGCTGACATGAGGGTCGTAACCGAAATGTTCGTGTCCGTGGCGTGGGCCGCGACCGGCGGCGAAGCCCACGCGCCGTCGATCACCGAGTTGTTCTTCCCGCTGATCAACTTCCTGATCTTCGCGTACCTGGTCAAACGCTTCGGTCTTCCAATCATCAGGGACCATCTCAAGCAGCGGCGCGAGGGCATGATCGCCGCGGTGGACACGGCCCAGAAGGCCAAGGCCGAGGCCGACGGATACGTTCGGAAGTATCAGGAATTGTTGAAGGTTCTGGACGACGAGTGCGAGCGGATGCGGGAGGGGTTGCGGGCGGAGGGCGAGCGCGAGCGGGCACGGATCGTGGCCGAGGCGGAGGAGTCCTCCGCCAAGCTGATGGCAGACGCGGACTTTCTGGCGGAGCAGGAGGTCAAGATGGCGCGCCAGGAGATCCGCGCCGAGATGGCCTCCCAGGCCGAGGCCGCGGCGATACGGCTGCTCCGGCAGCACATGGCCGCCGCCGACCAGGATCGCATGGTGCAGGGCTTCTCGCAGCAAATACAGGAGCTTTGACGCCGAACCCGGGGAAACCGGTCGTGCCGCGGATGACGCGACGAAATGACGTTGCGCCGCGGGCAATCGAGAGGACGCCAGGGTCTATAACCGATGACCGAAGGAAAGATCAGCCGCCGCTATGCCAGGGCGATCTTCGAGCTCGCCGCCGGCCGCGAGGAAGCCGTCGCGGCGGAAATCGACGGGTTTCTCGAAGCGTACGAGCAACCCGACCTCAGGCACGTGTTGGGCAACCCCGCCTTCAACGTGGAGCGCCGCAAGGATATCGTGGCCGAGCTGGCGGGACGGATGGGACTGTCCGAGTTGACCACCCACTTCGTCTCGCTGTTGTTGACGCGGGAGCGTCTGGATGGGCTTCCGTCCATCGCGCGCCACTACCACGGCCTGCTGGACGACGCGCGCGGACGCGTCAACGCCAAGGTCCTCGTCTCCCAGCCCCTGGCCGACGAGCAGCGCGAGAGCCTCGCGTCCGTGGTGAGCCGCATGACCGGCAAGACCGCCGTCCTCACCGAGGAACTGGATCCGTCCATACTCGGCGGCATCATCGTCGAGGTAGGCGGCAAGGTCTATGACGGCAGCGTGCGCGCGCAACTTCACAGCCTCAGGCAGAGCATCGAGAGGACTTACTAGGCACGCAACAGTCCAAGGGAGCCAGCCATGGAGATCGGCACCGCCGAGATAACCAGTATCATCAAGAAGCAGATCGAAGACTACGACAAGGCCGTCAAGGTCGAGGAAGTCGGCACGGTGCTTTCCACCGGCGACGGCATCGCGCGCATCTACGGTCTGGACAACGCCGCGGCGGGCGAGTTGCTGGAGTTCCCCAACGACGTGTACGGCATGGCGTTGAACCTCGAGGAGGACAACGTCGGCGCCGCGCTCTTCGGCGAGTCGCACCTGATCAAGGAAGGCGACCGGGTCAGCCGCACGGGCCGCATCGTCGAGGTGCCCGTGGGCGCCGCCCTGCGCGGCCGGGTGGTGTCTCCCCTCGGCGAGCCTCTCGACGGCCGGGGACCCATCGAGACCGACCAACGGCGCCGGGTCGAGCTCAAGGCGCCGGGCATCGTCGCGCGCCAGCCGGTCATGCAGCCGCTGCAGACGGGCCTCAAGGCCATCGATTCGATGATCCCCATCGGCCGCGGCCAGCGGGAGCTGATCATCGGCGACCGCCAGACCGGCAAGACCGCGGTGTGCATCGACACCATCATCAACCAGAAGGGCGGCGACGTCACCTGCATCTACGTGGCCATCGGCCAGAAGCGTTCCACCGTCGCGCAGGTGGTGGACGAGCTGCGGCGCGCGGGCGCCATGGACTACACCATCGTGGTGGCGGCCACGGCATCGGAGTCCGCGCCGCTGCAGTACATCGCGCCCTACAGCGGCTGTACCATGGGCGAGTACTTCCGCGACAACGGCCAGCACGCGCTGGCCATCTACGACGACCTCTCCAAGCACGCGGTGGCCTACCGGCAGCTCTCCCTGCTCTTGCGCCGGCCGCCGGGCCGGGAGGCCTTCCCGGGTGACGTCTTCTACCTGCACTCCCGGCTGCTGGAGCGCGCGGCCAAGTTGAGCGACGAACAGGGTGGGGGCTCGCTTACGGCCCTGCCGATCATCGAGACCCAGGCGGGCGACGTGTCCGCTTACGTCCCCACCAACGTCATTTCCATCACCGACGGCCAGATCTATCTCGAGACCGACCTCTTCTACTCGGGCGTCCGCCCGGCCATCAACGTCGGCCTCTCGGTTTCCCGTGTCGGCGGCAACGCGCAGATCCGCGCCATGAAGCAGGTCGCCGGCGGCCTTCGCCTGGACTTGGCCCAGTACCGCGAGATGGCCGCGTTCGCGCAGTTCGGCTCGGACCTCGACGCCGCCACCCAGCGGCAGATCGCCCGCGGCAGCCGGCTCGTGGAGATCCTCAAGCAGGGCCAGTACGAGCCCATGCCGGTGGAGCGGCAGGTGCTCATCATCTATGCCGGCACCAACGGCTTTGTCGACCAAGTCGATCCCGACAACCTGCAACGGTACCAGAGCGAGTTGTTCGAGTTCGTGGAGTCGCAGCACCCGGACCTGCTGCCGTCCATCGTCGAGAAGGGCCAGATCGACGACGACGTCAAGGGAACGGTCGAGAAGGCGTTGCAGGAATTCAACCAACGGTTCGAAGCGTAAGTGCCCTCCCTCAAGGACATAAGAAAGCGCATCGCCTCGGTGCGCAACACGCAGCAGATCACCAAGGCGATGAAGATGGTGGCGGCGGCGAAGCTGCGCCGGGCGCACGACGCCGCGGTGGAGTCGCGGCCGTACGCCGAGAAGATGAGGGAACTGCTGGCGAACCTGTCCGCGCGGGTGTCCGAGGACAGTCATCCGCTGCTCGTGGCGCGCGAGGAGAAGCGCATCGACGTGCTCTTCGTCACCACCGATCGCGGCCTGTGCGGCGGTTACAACAGCAACCTGTTCCGCCTGTCCGAGAACTTTCTCGGGGATCATCCGGAGCAGGACGTGTCCTACCGGTTCGTCGGGCGCAAGGGCGCGGACTTCTACCGCCGCCGCGGCAGGAGCGCCATGGACGACTCTCCGGTCACGTGGAACGCGCCGCCGGAGGAGATCGCGGCGGCGGCCGCCAACCGCTTCATCGGCCGTTACCTGCGCGGCGAGTCGGACGGCGCCTACATCCTCTACAGCCGGTTTCGCTCGGCGCTCTCGCAGGTGCCGACGGCGGCCCGGCTGATTCCCGTGGCGCCCGCCAAGGTGGACGAGGACCAGCAACTGACCGAGTACCTGCTCGAGCCTAGCATCGGCGACCTGCTCTCCACCCTGCTGCCCAAGAGCGTGGAGGTGCAGATCTACCAGGCCTTGCTCGAAGCGGTCGCGGGCGAGCACGGCGCCCGCATGACCGCCATGGAGTCCGCCACCAGCAACGCTTCCGACCTGATCAGCCACCTGACGCTCCAGATGAACCGGGCGCGCCAGGCGGCCATCACCAAGGAGCTGCTGGAAGTGGTGTCCACGGCGGAGGCACTGGGCTGAAGGACGACAGGACACTAGGGGAACGGCGCAAGGTCCACCTTGGACCGAGCCGGCAACCAAGAACGGGAGGCAGCCATGGCTGTCGCGAAGGGACGGGCTCCGCGCAAGCGTAGC
Source organism: Deltaproteobacteria bacterium (assembly GCA_028818775.1). NCBI lineage: Bacteria > Pseudomonadati > Myxococcota > Myxococcia > Deltaproteobacteria bacterium. The sequence goes on from JAPPNE010000046.1 coordinate 17,075, forward strand.
CGCAAGGCACAGGAAACGATGAAAACCGAGACCCCGGCGCAGGCGCAGGCCACGAGAATGGGCAAGATCACGCAGGTTCTGGGCGCGGTCGTCGACGTGGAGTTCTCCGACGGCCAACTGCCGCCGATCTTCAACGCCATCAAGCTCAGCAACCCGGCCATCGACGAACGCGAGGGGAACCTGGTCCTGGAAGTGGCCCAGCACCTGGGCGAGAACACGGTTCGCTGCATCGCCATGGACTCCACCGAGGGGCTCGTGCGCGGCATGGACGCCCTGGATACCGGGGCCGGCATCAGCGTGCCCGTGGGCGAAAAGACCCTGGGACGCATCCTCAACGTCGTCGGCGAGCCCGTGGACGAAGGCCCGCCGGTGGGGGCGGAACAGCATTTTCCCATCCATCGGGACGCGCCGCCCTTCGAGGACCAGGAGACCCAGGTCCAGGCGTTCGAGACCGGCATCAAGGTGGTGGACCTGCTGGCGCCCTACGCCCGCGGCGGCAAGGTCGGCCTGTTCGGCGGCGCCGGCGTCGGCAAGACCGTCATCCTCATGGAGCTCATCAACAACCTCGCCATGAAGCACGGCGGCTACTCCGTGTTCGGTGGCGTGGGCGAGCGGACGCGTGAGGGCAACGACCTCTGGCTGGAGATGACGGAGTCCGGCGTCATCGACAAGACCACGCTGGTGTACGGCCAGATGAACGAGCCGCCCGGCGCCCGCGCGCGCGTGGCGCTGACGGCCCTGACCATGGCCGAGTACTTCCGGGACGAGGAAGGCCGGGACGTCCTGCTCTTCATCGACAACATCTTCCGTTTCACCCAGGCCAACTCGGAGGTCTCCACGCTGCTCGGGCGCATGCCTTCCGCCGTGGGCTACCAGCCGACGCTGTCCACCGACCTGGGCGAGCTGCAGGAACGCATCACCTCCACGCGCAAGGGCTCGATCACGTCGGTGCAGGCCATCTACGTGCCCGCCGATGACCTCACCGACCCGGCGCCGGCCACCACCTTCTCCCACCTGGACGCCACCACCGTCCTGTCGCGGCAGATCGCCGAGCTGGGCATCTACCCGGCGGTGGATCCGCTGGACTCCACCTCGCGCATCCTCGACCCTCGGGTGGTGGGCGACGAGCACTACGAGGTGGCGCGGCAGGTGCAGGCCATCCTCCAGCGCTACAAGGACCTGCAGGACATCATCGCCATCCTGGGAATGGACGAGCTGTCCGAGGAGGACAGGCTCACGGTCGCCCGGGCACGCAAGGTGCAGCGCTTCCTCTCGCAGCCCTTCCACGTGGCCGAAGTGTTCACCGGCGCCCCGGGCGTGTACGTCGAGCTCAAGGACACCATCGAGGGGTTCAAGGCCATCGTCGCGGGCGAGCACGACGACCTGCCCGAGCAGGCCTTCTACATGGTGGGCACCATGGAAAGCGCCATGGAGAAGGGGCGCAGGCTCGCGGCCGAGTAGATCATGGCCGGTGAAATCTCACTTAGAGTCGTCACGCCCGTCCGCCTGGTGCTGGAAGAGCAGGTGGACGAGTTGACCGCGCCCGGTCCCTTGGGCCAGCTCGGCATCCTGCCCGACCACGCCGCGCTCATGACCACCCTGGACGTCGGCCAGCTCAGCTACAAGCAGGGCGGCTCCAACTCGGTGGTCACCCTGGCCGGCGGCTACGCCGAGGTGCTCGACAACGTCGTCACCGTGCTGGCCGACGCGGCCGAGTTCCCCGAGGAAATCGACACCGCCCGCGCCGAGAACGCCCGCGCCCGCGCCGAGCGCGCCCTCGAAGAGACCGACCCCACCGACGAAGAAGTGCTCGTTGCGGCCCGAGCCGCGCTGCAACGCGCCCTGGTGCGCCTCGAAACCGCCGCACGGCGCTGAACCCTCCAAACATCCGCCAAGAACCGGCTTCGTCATTCCAACGCGTTTCGTGTGCGCTGGCCGGGGCCGCGCATTTGGGTTAAGGTATTGGACATGTTGCGTTATTTCACTGCAGGCGAGTCCCACGGGCCGTGCCTCACCACCATCATCGAGGGGGTGCCGGCGGGATTCGACATCGACATCGAGAAGGTCAATCACGATCTCTGGCGGCGCCAGCAGGGTTACGGCCGCGGCGGCCGGATGCTCATCGAGAAGGATGAGGTGCAGGTACGGTCCGGGTTGCGGTGGGGGAAGACCATCGGCTCGCCGGTCACCTTCGGCATCGACAACCGCGACTGGAAGAACTGGACAAAGAAGATGTCTCCGTACGCGGAGGACGAGGGTCAGGCGATCCCGGTCAAGAAGCCGCGTCCGGGGCACGCGGACCTCACCGGCGTCCTCAAGTACGGCCACTCGGACATCCGCAACATCCTCGAGCGCGCCAGCGCCCGCGAGACCGTCTCACGGGTCGCGGTGGGGTCCTTCTGCAAGCAGCTCATCGAGCCGTTCTCGGTCCAGGTGAGGGGCTACCTGCGCTCCCTGGGCGGCATCGAGGCGGACGTGGACGGGAAGAGCTACGACGAGATCTACGAGCTGGCGGAGAATTCCCCGGTGCGCATGGCGGACCCGGAAGCCGAGAAGAAGGCCATCGCCCTCATCGACGAGTGCAAGAAGGAAGGGAACACCTTGGGCGGCGTCTTCGAGGTGGTGGCCACCGGCGTCCCGCCGGGCCTGGGAAGCCATGTCCACTATGACCGGAAGCTCGACGGCCGCCTGGCTCAGAGCCTCATGAGCATCCAGGCCATGAAGGGAGTGGAGATCGGCCGCGGCTTCGACATGGCCATGCGACGCGGGTCCGAGGTGCACGACGAGATATTCTTCGACCCCCAGCACATGATCTCCGACACCAGGCCGCGAATGCAGCCTACGGACTTCTACCGTGGCAGCAACAACTCGGGCGGGCTGGAAGGCGGCATGACCACGGGCGCGCCGTTGGTGGTGCGGGTGGCGATGAAGCCGATCTCGACCCTCATGAGCCCGCTCCAGTCGGTGAACCTCGACACCAAGCAGCCCGAGGACGCCTCGGTGGAGCGCTCCGACGTCTGCTCGGCGCCGGCCGCGGCCGTCATCGGCGAGGCCATCGTGTCCTTCGAGCTGGCGCGGGCGTTCCTGGAGAAGTTCGGCGGCGACTCGCTGGCGGAAATCACCCGCAACTACGACGGCTACCTGGATCAGATCAAGAGCCTCTGAGGCCGCGTCATTACGGATTACGCGAACATCGCTCTGACCGGTTTCATGGCCGCCGGCAAGACCGTGGTGGGCCGGAGGCTGGCGCGGTCCCTCGGCTGGTCGTTCCTGGACCTGGACGCCGTCATCGAAGCCAAGGAAGGGCGCGCCGTGCGGGATATCTTCAGCGGTCGATATTCTGGCGGACGCGAAACGGATGCCGTGATCCGTGGTCTATTGACTGAAGAGGTGTTGGGCGGAGAGCACTATTTTCGAGAACTCGAAAAGGAGGCCCTGTCATCGGTTTTGGAAGGGTCCGGGCAGGTCATCGCCCTGGGCGGCGGCGCAGTGGTGGATCCGAACAACCTGACGCTGCTCAAGCAGCGCAGCCTGCTGATCTGGCTCAGGGTGTCGCCCCGAACGGTTTTGGGCAGGGTCGGACGGACCGAGGACCGCCCGTTGCTCCAGGGTCCGGACCGGCTCAAGCGGATCAAGGAGTTGTCGGCGCAGCGGGAAGGCATCTATGCCGAGGCCCATGTCGCCGTAGACACGGACGGGCTGACCGTGGACCAAGTGGTGCAACGCATCCAACAGCAGCTATGCAGACCGTAACCGTCGATCTGGGACAGCGTTCGTACCCCATCGAACTGGGAGAGGGGCTCCTGTCCCGTGTGGGCGAGTTGATGAAGGCCCAAGGGATAGGCGGCCGCGTCGGCGTCGTGTCGAATCCCGCGGTGGCGGACCTCTACGCCGGGGAGGTGCGGGAGTCTCTCCGCGACGCGGGCTACGAGACCGCGCTGGTGCTGATCCCGGAGGGCGAGGCGTACAAGAACACGGCGTCCCTGGGGTTGATCTACGACGCGCTGGTGGAGCACCGCTTCGACCGGAGCGCCACGCTCATCGCCCTGGGCGGCGGGGTCATCGGCGACGTCACCGGCTTCGCCGCGGCCACGTTCCTGCGCGGCATCGGCTACGTCCAGATCCCCACGACGCTGCTGGCGCAGGTGGACGCCAGCGTGGGCGGCAAGACCGCGGTCAACCACGAGCAGGGCAAGAACCTCATCGGCGCCTTTCACCAGCCGCGCCTTGTGGTCATCGACCTGGACACTCTGCGCACGCTGCCGCGGCGCGAGTACGCCGCGGGCATGGCCGAAGTCATCAAGTACGGCATCATCGAGGACGCGGCGTTCTTCGTTTTCCTGGAGCAGGAGATGGACGCCCTGCTGCGGATCGACGCGAACGCCGTGGAGCACGCGGTGGCGACGTCGTGCCGCATCAAGGCCGGGGTGGTGGAGCAGGACGAGCGCGAGACCGACCGCCGCGCCATCCTGAACTTCGGCCACACCATCGGCCACGCGCTGGAGGCCTTTACCGGCTACGAGCGCTTCCTTCACGGCGAGGCCGTGGCCGTCGGCATGATCCAGGCGGCGGCGCTGTCCGCGGGACAGGGCCTGTGCAGCGCCGCCGAGCTGCGGCGCATCGAGGCGCTGGTGCGCAGGGCGGACCTGCCCTGGCGGATCCCGGACGACATCGCCCTGGAGGACCTCATCGCGGGCATGGCGTTGGACAAGAAATCGCATGCCGGCAAGATCAAGTTCGTCTTGTGCGAAGGAATCGGCGGCACGCGTTTCCAATGGTTCTCCCCGGAAGAGATCGTCCGGGAGCTGGCGTCCGGCCTCTGATCCTCGCTCGGGCGTCCGTTCATCGGCCGGTGACCCGGGACATTGGAACGCACGGGGAATTCTCCCTTACCGGCACCGGCCTCGGGAGTTCACGATCATGCCTGAAACCAAGATCCTGGTCCTCCACGGACCCAACCTAAACCTGCTCGGGTCGCGCGAGCCGGAGATCTACGGCCGCGACACCCTCGCGGACATCGACTCCCGCGTGGACTCCCTGGCCGCCGAGTTGGGCGTCGCCGTCGAGGCGCGCCAGTCCAACCACGAAGGCGAACTGGTCACCTGGGTCCAGCAGGCCGGCGCGGGAGGCTTCGGCGCCGTGATCATCAACGCCGGCGCGTACACGCATACGAGCATCGCCCTGCGCGACGCCCTGGCCGCGTGCGGGTTGCCGGTGATCGAGGTGCACCTGTCCAACATCTACAAGCGCGAACCGTTCCGGCACACGTCGCTGATCGCCGACGTGGCGGTGGGGCAGATCGCCGGCTTCGGGGCCGGGAGCTACCTCCTGGCGCTGCGCGCCGCGGCCGGGATCCTGACGTAGAGGTCCTTCGACTTCGCTCCGCTACGCTCAGGACGAACGGAAGGTGAAACCTCTCACCGTTCGTCCTGAGCGTAGCGGAGCGCCAGCGGAGCGAAGTCGAAGGGCGGAACCCGATGACTTTTCCCCTGTTCATCCTCACCCTGGTCACGGTCACCCACGTCATCGGGGCGTCGGCGCAGTACGGCATCAACACGTTCGCTCCGTTCTACCAGGAGGAACTGGGTCTGACCCGCGCCCAGGTGGGCCTCTTCTTCACGGCCTTTTACATCGGCATGGCGGGCTTTTCCTTCCCCGCCGGCTGGTTGAGCGACCGTCTCGGCGTGCGCCGGGCGTCCTTCATCGGCCACGTGTTCGCGGGGACCGCGGTCCTGTTCGCCTCCTCGGCCGAGTCGTTCGGCTGGGCCTTCACCTGCTTTCTGCTGACCGGGCTGGGCTACAGCTTCCTCAACCCCGCCTCCACCAAGGGAGTGCTGATGTGGTTCCAGCGCCAGCGCGCCACGGCCATGGGCATCAAGCAGACCGGCGTGCCCGCGGGCGGGGTGCTCACGGCGCTGGTGGGCGCGCCCCTGGCCGCGGCTTTCGGCTGGCGCGCGGCCTTGGCCGGGATGGGGATCATCAACGTGGTCTTCGGCGTGGCGTTCTGGTTCCTCTGGCGCGAGCCCGACGGCATGGACGGGACGGCCGGCGTCCGGACCGGCGCGGCCGCGAACCCGCCGCTGCCCCTCCGAAGCCTGCTGGCCGTAAGCTGCGGCACCGCCCTGCTGCTCATCGGACAAATGTCGCTGCTGACCTACCTGCCCCTGTTCCTCAAGGAGCGGCTCGCCTTCTCCACGGTGCACGCAAGCCAGTGGCTGTCCATCACCCAGGGCGGAGCGGTGCTCGGCCGCGTGGGCTGGGGCACGGTGAGCGACCGCGTCTACGGCGGCAGACGCAAGGTCGTGCTGGTGCTCATCGGCGTCATCTCCGTGCTCCTGTGCGCGGGGTTGAGCGCGCTCGGCAAGGGGGTCTCTCCCTTCATCCTGGTGCCGTTGACCTTTCTCGGCGGGTTCACCATGATCGGCTATCAGGGCGTGTCCTATTCCCTCATCAGCGAGATCGCGGGCCAGTCCAGGGCGGGGATGGCCCTGGGCCTGATGATCACCATCAACGCGCTGGGCACCGTGGTGGGTACCCCTACGTTCGGCTATATTGTCGATGCCACCGGTTCCTACGTTATCGCATGGCAGGCACTGGCGTGCGTGCTGGCCCTGGGAACGGCGAACATCGCCGTCTTCGTCGCGGAGCCCCGCGGAGCCGAGTAGCAGCCTTTGTCGGGGGGTTGCCAAATGGCGCAGCAAGCGGTCCACGAGAATGCAGCCGGGTAGGGCAATGACGGAATTCGCGGCTTACGGCAACCGGCGGGTCCTGGTCGTCGACGACCAGAAGGAGATCCACGACGACTTCAGGGAGATGCTGATGCCCACCGTGGCGGAGTCGCCGGCTGATGAACTGGCGGCCGCGTTCGTCTCCGAAAAGACGCCGCGGGTCTTTCTGCCGGAATTCGAGCTTCTCCACGCGGGCACCGGAGCGGAAGCTTGCGCGATCGTGAGGGCCGGCAAGGAGGCCGGCCGTCCCGTCGCGGTCGCCTATGTCGACGTCAGAATGCCGCCCGGGATGGACGGTATCGAAACCATCCGCCGGTTGAGGGAAGCGGACCCCGAGGTGGAGATCGTCATCATGACCGCCTACAGCGACAGGCCGCTGCCCGAGATCCTCCGCGACGTCGAAGCGCTTCACAAGCTGCTGTACATCAGGAAGCCCTTCTCCAGGGAGGAGATTCAGCAGATGACGCTTGCGCTCGTGGGCAAGTGGAACGTCGAGCAGCAGTTGGCCGAGAAACGGCGCGAGGCGGCCGTCGGCCAACAGAGACTGAGAGCGGTGCTCGACGCCACCGAGGACGCCATCGCCATGTATGACCTCGCGGGTTGTCTGTTGTTTGCCAACAAGGCCTACGAGACGCTGTTCGGCGTGACCGAAGCCGAGTTGAAGCGCCTTCCGGCCGACGACCTGGCCGCGCGTCTCCTGGAGAACTTCGAGCAGCCGGAACAGTGGAACAGCGAGGGGAGAATTCGCTTGAAGAACTGCGCCGAACCGGAGGGCGAGACCGCCGGGAAGCAGTCCGGGTACGGTGTCTTCTATCGGTCCACGGGGCTCGTGCGCGAAGGCGGGGACGTGATCGGCAGTGTCATCGTCTACCGTGACATGTCCAAGGAAGCAGAGACGGAACGAGCCAAGGCCGAAGTCCTGCGGCTGCGCGGCGAACTGGAGGCCACGTACTCCTTCGACGGCATCGTGGGCGCCAGTCCGCAGATGCAGCGAGTCTACACATTGATGCGGCAGGCTGTCGAAAGCGACATCACCGTCCTGCTGGAAGGCGAGAGCGGCACGGGGAAGGAGCTGGTGGCGAAGTCACTGCACTTCAACAGTTGGCGCCGGGCGGGACCGTTTCTGGCCATCAACTGCGCGGCCATTCCGGAGACCCTCATCGAGAGCGAGCTTTTCGGCCACGAGCAGGGCGCCTTCACCGGGGCGAGCTGGCAGAGGGTCGGCGCCTTCGAGCGCGCTTGCGGCGGAACGATCCTGCTGGACGAGATCGGCGACATGCCGCCGGCCCTTCAGGCCAAGCTGTTGCGCGTGCTGCAGGAACGGGAGATCCAGCGGGTGGGCGGAGCCGTCATGATCCCCGTGGACGTCCGGGTCATCGCAGCGACCAACAGGGACCTGGAGGCCGCGATGAAGGCGGGCGATTTCCGGGAAGACCTGTACTACCGGGTCACGGCCTTCCCGATCGTGATCCCGCCGCTCCGCCAACGCCCCGAAGACATCCCGCTCCTGGCGGATCACTTCCTGAAGAAACACGCCCAACCGGCCGGCAAGCGCATGAGCGGCATCTCCACCGCCGCGATTGCCCTGTTGCTCCAGTATGACTGGCCCGGCAACGGACGGGAGTTGGAGAACGCCATCGAGCGCGCCCTTCTGCTGGAAGACACACCGGTGCTCCAGGTCCACAACCTCCCCACGCAAATCTTGCGGGCCGACGCTTCGCGGAACGCCCGCGGACCGATCCTCTCGCTGGTGGAGGCGGAGAGACGCACATTGGCCCGGGCGTTGGAAGTCAGTGGCAACAACGTCACCCGGGCAGCGCGGCTGCTGGGCATCAACCGGGGTACGCTGCACCGCAAGCTGAAGAGATATGGCCGGCTCTGCTAGAATGAGTGTTGCAAGATGCGACAGTGTCGCAAAATAGATAATGTATCTTTCTTGCCTCCAGCCCATCGGGAAAGTATGGTTTTTTGCTGATGGGGTGGTCTTGGTCCCGGCTAGGGTGTTGCAAAACGCAGCATGTCCGCCATCGCAACATGCCCTTTGGATTCTCTCAACTACTTGATTTATATTCAGTTTTTCATTCCCGACCCCTATGGCACCTGGTTTGCTCCACAACGCCGTCATACAGGGCCGATGGAGGCTCGTCCATCGGCGCCGTGTGGAGTCAGACATGCGACATGCACGTTCCAGGGTTCGGCTTGAGGTTGAGGTCATCGAAGAGTTCGACGCGCGAGAGTTCTCTCGCATGAGGACGGTCCAGTCTTATGGTTTGCCCACGGGTTGGACGCCCGCCAAGGTCAACGATCTGCTCCTCGCCAACGGATTGACACCCGAGGATACGTGGCTCCCGGCCCCCGAGGCGGTCCCGCCATTTTGGAGATCCGGCAACCGCGGTTGATCCGCTCCCGGCCCCCCTTCCGCGTCCCTCGCGGACGTATCCGGCTGCTCTGGTGCGTTGGCGTTCCCGGCGCGCAAATGCTATTATTGGTACTGAACTCGGCGTTCGTCCGAACGCTTCGTTCGATAGTGTCTCCGAACCCTCGAAATGTAAACGAAACCACCGAACCCGACTCAACCACACCAACCTATGGCTTCCTCCGAGTCCGACTATAAGGCCGACAACATCAAGGTTCTGGAGGGGCTGGAAGCCGTCCGCAAGCGCCCCGGCATGTACATCGGAGACACCGCCGAACGGGGTCTCCACCATCTCGTTTACGAGATCGTCGACAATTCCATCGACGAGTCCCTCGCGGGCGAGTGCGACCGCGTCGACATTACGATCCACATCGACAACAGCGTGACGGTGGTGGACAATGGGCGCGGCATTCCGGTGGACATGCATGCCACGGAGAAGCGCCCGGCCGCGGAAGTGGTGCTCACCAAGCTCCATGCCGGCGGCAAGTTCGAAAAGGGCGCCTACAAGGTCTCCGGCGGTTTGCACGGCGTGGGACTCTCGGTGGTGAACGCGTTGGCCGAGAGCCTCGAGGTCGAGATCAAGCGCGACGGCAAGGTGTATCAGCAGGCCTACGAGCGGGGCGAGCCGCTGGCGCCGCTCAAGGAGATGGGCACCACCACCGAGCGGGGCACGCGCATCACCTTCAAACCGGATCCGACCGTTTTCGAGACCGTCGACCTGAGCTTCGACCTGCTGTCCCAAAGGCTGCGAGAGCTGGCGTTCCTCAACCGGGGCCTGCGCATCCTCATCGAGGACCAGCGCAGCGACAAGAAGCACGAATTCTTCTACGAAGGCGGCATCGTCTCGTTCGTCGAGCACCTGAACCGCGTCAAGACCGCGGTTCACCCGAAAGTCATCTACCTGCAGGGCGAGAAGGACGGCACCGACGTCGAGATCGCGCTGCAGTGGAACGACAGCTACACCGAGACGATCTACTCCTTCGCCAACAACATCAATACCGCCGAGGGCGGCACGCACCTGATTGGCTTCAAGGCCGCGCTCACGCGCACCATCAACCACTACGCCACCGGCTCCAACCTGCTCAAGAAGGACGAGGACAACCTGCAGGGGGATGATGTCCGCGAGGGACTCACCGGGGTCATCAGCGTGAAGGTGCCCGAGCCCCAGTTCGAAGGCCAGACCAAGACCCGCCTGGGAAACAGCGACGTCAAGGGCATCGTGGAGGCCTTGATCAACGACCGCCTCGCGACCTATTTCGCCGAGCACCCGGGGGAAGCCAAGAAGATCGTCTCCAAGGGCATCGAGGCGGCGCGGGTGCGCGAGGCCACACGCAAGGCCAAGGAGCTGGCGCGCCGCAAGGGGGCGCTGGATTCCGCCTCGCTGCCGGGCAAGCTCGCGGACTGCCAGGAACGCGATCCCGCGCTGAGCGAGATCTTCCTGGTGGAGGGCGATTCCGCCGGCGGGTCGGCCAAGCAGGGGCGCGACCGGCGCAACCAGGCGATCCTGCCGCTCAAGGGCAAGATCCTGAACGTCGAGAAGGCGCGCTTCGACAAGATGCTGTCGTCCCAGGAGATCCGCCTGTTGCTGACGGCCCTGGGCGCGGGCGTCAAGGACGACTACGACTCGGAGAAGCTGCGCTACCATACCGTCATCATCATGACGGATGCGGACGTGGACGGTTCCCACATCCGGACGCTGCTGCTGACCTTCTTCTATCGACAGATCCCCGACCTGGTGGAGAAGGGCTACCTGTATATCGCCCAGCCGCCGCTGTACAAGGTCAAGCGGGGCAAGCAGGAGCGGTACCTGAAGGACGAGAGCAGCCTGGAGGACTACCTGATCGAGAAGGGTACCGAGAACCTCCGGGTCCGGCCGGCGGAAGCCAACGGAAACGGCGCCAGGGAGGTCAAGGGTACGGCGCTTCAGGCCTTCGTCAAGAAGGTCGTGCGGATGGACAAGCTGCTGCAGCTCATGGCCAGGAAGCACAAGGAGCGCGCCCTGGTCGAGGCGTTGCTGCTGCAGCGCGACTTCGACGCGGAACAGCTCAAGGACGAGGAGGGAGTGAAGGACCTCGCCGTTCAACTCGCCTCCTATGTCAACCTCGTGACACCGGAGATCGGGCCGATGTCCGAAGTCACGGAGCGCGATCCGGAGCACGATTGCTGGAAGCTCGTCTGCTCCACCCGCTCCAACGGCAGCGGTATCCGCACGGTCATCGACCGGGAGTTCCTGACCAGCCCCGAGTACCGCGAGCTCAAGCGGCTCCACGGCGAGTTGCGGGCCTCCGGCGATTCGCCTTTCATCGTGGAGGAAGGCGAGCGCACCGAACGCACCGAAGAAGCCCGCGCTCAAAAGGACCTGCGCTCCCACAGGGCCCTGTTGGAGTTCGTCATGGAGCGCGGCAAGAAGGGGCAATACATCCAGAGGTACAAGGGCCTCGGGGAGATGAATCCGGAGCAGCTTTGGGAGACCACCATGGATCCGGCGTCCCGCGTGCTGCTGCAGGTCCGGATCGAGGACGGCGTCGAGGCCGACGACATCTTCTCCACGCTCATGGGCGATCACGTGGAGCCCCGCCGGAAGTTCATCGAGGATCATGCCCTCACGGTGCGAAACCTCGATGTCTGATGTCTCCTGGTCTCCTTCGATCTCTCTTCGCCGCGGCCAGGACCATCGGACAGGCTGACATGGTCCGCCCGTACGCGGGGCGTAGCCCGGCGTAGCCGAAGACCCCGCCCGTTGCCGACAAGGAACAACCCTGCACAATGGAAGCCGGAATAAGACAACAGAAGGTCCCCGTCTACATCGAGGACGAGATGCGCCAGTCCTATGTGGACTACGCCATGAGCGTCATCGTGGGGCGGGCGTTGCCGGACGTGCGCGACGGCCTGAAGCCGGTGCATCGGCGTGTGCTCTTCGCCATGCACGACATGGGCAACCACTGGAACCACCCCTACCGCAAGTCCGCCCGTGTCGTGGGCGACGTCATCGGAAAGTACCATCCGCACGGCGACGCCGCCGCGTACGACACCATCGTCCGCCTCGCACAGAGCTTCTCCATGCGCTATTGCCTGGTGGACGGGCAGGGAAACTTCGGCTCCATCGACGGCGACCCCCCGGCGGCCATGCGCTACACCGAGATCCGCATGGCGCGCATCGCCCAGGAGCTGCTCGCCGACATCGAAAAGGAGACCGTCGACTTCCTCCCCAACTACGACGATTCCATGGAGGAACCGTCGGTGCTGCCGTCGCGGCTGCCCAACCTGCTCATCAACGGCGCCGCGGGCATCGCCGTGGGCATGGCCACCAACATCCCGCCGCACAACCTGAGCGAGGTCATCGACGGCCTCATCGCCATGGTGGAGCGTCCCGGCCTGACCATCGACGAGTTGATGGAGTACATTCCCGGCCCGGACTTTCCCACCGGCGGGTTCATTCACGGGCGCGAGGGCATCAGCCAGGGATACAAGACCGGACGGGGCAGCGTGCAGATGCGCGCGCGGGTCTCCACCGAAACCGTCAAACGTACGGGCAAGGAGCAGATCATCATCTCCGAGATCCCGTACATGGTGAACAAGACCCGCCTCCTGGAGCAGATGGCCAACCTGGTCAACGAAAAGAAGGTCGAGGGCATCGCCGACCTGCGGGACGAATCCGACCGCGAGGGCATGCGCATCGTCGTCGAGCCCAAGCGCGACGCGGTGCCGCAGATCGTCATCAACGCCCTGTACAAGCATACGAGCCTGCAGGAGACCTTCGGCGTCAACATGCTGGCGATCATCGACGGCCGCCCCAAGCTGCTGAACCTGAAGGAGATCCTGGAGGCGTTCCTCGAGCACCGGCGCGAAACCGTCACCCGGCGCACCGCCTACGACCTCAGGAAAGCCGAGGAACGGCTGCACATCCTCGAAGGCCTCAAGATCGCCCTGGACTACCTGGACGCGGTCATCACGCTGATCCGCCAGTCGCCGGATCCGCGCACCGCGAAGGAAGGGCTCATGGCCGGCGCCTTCGCCGGGACCGCGGCGCCCGACCCCAGTCTGCAACTCTCGGAAGCCCAGGCCCAGGCCATCCTGGACATGCGCCTGCAGCGGCTCACGGGGCTCGAGCGCGACAAGATCATCGAGGAGCACCGGGCCGTGGAGGCCACCATCGCCGAGCTGCGCGGGATCCTGGCCGACGAGCAGAAGGTGTTCGCCATCATCGTGGACGAGTTGCGGGAGATCAAGGAAGCCTACGGCGACGCGCGCCGCACGGCCATCGTCGACAAGGCCGAGGAGATATCCATCGAAGACCTCATCGTGGAGGAGGACATGGTGGTCACCGTGTCCCACGAGGGGTACATCAAGCGCAACCCCATCACCCTGTACCGGGCGCAGCGCCGGGGCGGCAAGGGCAAGGTGGGCACCACCACCCGCGACGAGGACTTCGTCGAATCCCTGTTCGTGGCCTCCACCCACTCCCACATCCTGTTCTTCACCACCATCGGCAAGGTGTACCGCATCAAAGTGCACGAGCTGCCGCAGGGCGGCCGCGCCGCCAAGGGCCGGCCGGTGGTGAACCTGCTGCAGCTTCAGGAAAACGAGAAGGTGTCGGCGTTTCTCCCGGTACGGGAGTTCGAGGAGGGCCGCTACATCATCTTCGCCACCCGGAACGGCTTGGTCAAGAAGACCGATCTCATGGCCTATTCCAGTCCCCGGGCCACCGGCATCCGCGCCATCGCGCTGGAGGAAGACGACTCGCTCATCGAGGTCCGGCTTACCGACGGCGACCAGGACATCCTGCTTTCCACCATGGACGGGCAGTCCATCCGCTTCAAGGAAGAACAAGTGCGCGCCACGGGCCGCGACACCATGGGGGTCATCGGCATCCGGCTGGAGGAGGGGGACGAGGTGGTGAGCATGGAGGTGCTGCACCCCGGCGCGTCCATCCTCACGGTCTCGGACAAGGGCATGGGCAAGCGCACCGGCACCGACGAATACCGGACCCAGGGGCGCAGCGGCCGCGGTCTGATCACCATGAAGACCACCGAGCGCACCGGCCGCGTGGTGGGCGTGCAGCAGGTGACCGACGAGGACCAGTTGATGCTCATCACCGACGGCGGCAAGATCATCCGGCTGCGCATCGCCGACATCCGCGTCATCGGCCGCAACACCCAGGGCGTGCGCCTCATCGACCTCGACAACGGCGAGCGCGTCGTCTCCCTCGCACGGCTGGCCGAAGACGACAGTTAGGCGGCATTCCCGCATCCCCGCCAGTTCGCGGAACAGGCTGTGTCACATGTGCCGGACACGAAATGGCACGAACGCCACTTACCGTCATTCCCGCGGAAGCGGGAATCCAGGCGGGGCGGGGTTTGGGCAGCACAACCCTCATAGACTCCGGTCATGTCCATCGGCATCATAGGCGCGGGCGGCTGGGGCACCGCCCTGGCGGTGCTGCTGTGCAGGAAACACGACGATGTCTCCTTGTGGTGCCATTCCGCGGAAACGTTTGCGCGTATCCGGGAGACCGGCGAGAACGCCGTCTACCTGCCCGCCGTCAAGCTGCCTGACCGCCTCCAGGTCACCCGTTCCCTGGAAACTGCGGCATCCGGCCGCGAACTGCTCCTGTGCGTGACACCGTCCCACGCTCTGCGCGAGGTCATGACGCGGGCGGCGGCTTTCGTGACACCCGACACCATCGTGTGCTGCGGCTCCAAGGGAATCGAGGAGTCCACCCTGATGACCATGGGCGATGTCCTGGCGGAGGTTGTGGGTCACCCTCGCCGGCACGCGTTCCTGTCCGGACCCACCTTCGCCCTGGAGGTGGCGCAGGGCCGGCCGGCCGCCATCACGGCGGCGAGCGCCGACCCCGATGTGGCGCGCGAGGTGCAGGAAAGCCTCGGCTCCCCTGAACTCCGGGTCTACTCGTCAACCGACGTGGTGGGCGTCCAGATGGGCGGCGTGATCAAGAACGTCATCGCCATCGCCGCCGGCGTCAGCGACGGCCTTGAGTTGGGCCACAACGCCCGGGCCGCGCTCATCACCCGAGGGCTCGCCGAAATGACCCGTCTGGCGGTGAAGATGGGCGCCGATCCGGTCACCCTCGCCGGCCTTCCGGGCCTCGGCGACCTCGTGCTCACCTGCACCGGCCAGCTCAGCCGCAACCGCAAGGTCGGCTTCGAGCTCGGCCAGGGACGCCGGCTCGCGGACATCGTCGCGGGAACCCGGATGGTCGCCGAGGGCGTCCGAAACACCCGAACCGTCCACCTCCTGGCCCAGCGGTACGGCGTCGAGATGCCCATCGTGGAGCAGATGCACCGCGTCCTCTACGAGGACAAAGCCCCGCTCCAGGCCGTCCGCGACCTCATGGGCCGCACACAGAGAGCGGAGGCGGATTGAAAGGGCAGAACCAGGGATCGACGCGATTCCTTGTCCGCCTAATCGCCAATCATAAACATTTTTGAGTTTTTGGTAGACAGGTGTATCCTGAGCAATGCATCTGCGGCACCTGGGTTCAAATGAGGCCTCGCCGCGGAGGTGGCTGGCGGTGAGCGAGCCGAATCCAAGGTCCAGCCGCAGGTCGGCAACGGGCGAAAACAAGGAATAGTCATGCTCAGGTATGCCGAGGAAATCCTGGTTCTCGTTCTTGACGAAGGGCGAGGGGAATTGGCTCCAGGCATTCCAGAGCGCTCGCTCGCCCTGGCGCTCGCCGGAGCGGTGCTGATGGACCTTGCACTCGAAGACCGCATCGATACCGATTCCGAGCGGCTGATTCTCCTGGATGCCACTCCATTGGGCGACGACATCCTCGATCCGACGCTGGCCGAGATCGCCGGCGCCGACCATGCGCATGACACGGGCTACTGGCTCGAAAGGACGGCCGGACGGGGAGACCGGATCCGTGAGGCCGCGCTCACGCGTCTGACCGATCGCGGCATTCTGAGGTCCGAGGCGGACGGGCTGCTGTCGCTGGTTCCCTCGGTGTCTCGCGCGCGGCGCTATCCCGTGGCGGACGGTCAGTGGGTCGAAGAGACCAGGCTGCGAATCATGCGGCTTCTGTTCAGCGACGATATTCCCGATCCCCGCGATGTCGGGATCGTCGCCCTTGCCGACGCGTGCGGCATATTTCGCACTATTCTGGCGCCGGACGAGCAGTCGCAGGTGCGTGACCGTATCGACCTGATCCGGAAGCTCGACCTGATCACGAGGACAATGGGCCGGGCGATCGAGGACCTCGGCACGCCGGACGAACCGCTTGCGAAGCCTGCGCGACCGAAAGAGATCCCGGTCGCCCCGGGTCTTCCCTTCTTGGGCAACGGCCTCGCCATGAGTAAAGGGCTGGCGCCTTTCCTCGTCCGCCAGTACAGGGAACTCGGACCGATCTTCAGGATTCGCGCTCCCGGACGCGCATTCATATGCATGGCCGGCCCGGAGGCGACCGACTTCCTTGCGACTCACGGTGGCAAGGTATTCCGGTCGCTGGAGCCGATGGCGAACTTCCACAACCAGATGGGCGCCTCGCGCTCGATCCTGACCATGGACGGCGTCGACCACACCACCATGCGGAAGGTCCAGGCCAAGGGATACTCCGCAAGCGTCGCGAGGGACAACGGCATGGAGATCGTGGACATCGCGCGCGCTGAGATCGCGGATTGGCCGGTGGGGAAACCGTTCGAGGTGTTGCCGGCGTTCCAGCGACTCGTTGCCGAGCAGATGGGCCACATGATGACGGGTCTTTCGCCCCGCGGCTACACGAATGACCTGACCACGCTGCTGCGCGGGCTGCTTCTGAGTTCGGCGGTGTTCCCCAAAATCATGAAGTTGCCGCGTTTCAGGCGCGCCCGTGCGCGCGCCTTCGAGTTGGCGGAGAAACTCCTCGCACACAAGGAGCGCAATGGTCCGCGCAAGAGGAACCCGGATTTCGTGGATCTCATGCTCGAGCTCCGCGCCATCGATCCGCAGCTCGTTCCCGAGACCAACATGCCTCTGAATGTAGTGGCCCCGTACCTGGTGGGACTGGACACGACCGCGAGTACCTGTTCGTTCATGCTCCACAACGTCTTGAAGCGCCCGGATCTCATGGAGCTCATGACCGCCGAAGCAGACGCCTTCTTCGACGAGGGCCTGGAGCCGGACGAGGGGCTGCCGCGGCTGGATGTCTCGCGCCGGGCGGTGATGGAGACGCTTCGGCTCCATCCGGTCTCACCCGCCGTGCTTCGAACGGTCAGCAACTCTTTCGTGTTCGCGGGTCACACCGTTCCCGCGGGCCGGCTCGTCATGATCGGCACGTCGGTGGGACACGGGCTCGAAGAGTACTTTCCCCAGCCGGAGAGCTTCGACATCGACCGCTACACGCCGGCTCGGGGCGAGCACCGGCAGCGGGGCGCCTACGCCCCCTTCGGGGCCGGCGGTCACCGGTGTCTCGGAGCCGGTCTTGTTCCCGTGCAGCTCGTCCTCACCATGGCGACGATCCTGCGCGAGCTTGTTCTGCAGCCGCTCGATCCCCACTACGCGTTGCGGGTGCGGTCATTCCCGACGATGCAGCCCGTCGGTTTCAAGGTCCGTATCCTCGGTCGCCGGTCACGCCACGGCTCGGCGACGAACTAGAAGCGTGCGGGACAAACTCACCGCGAAGCAGGGATCACCACACGGCGTGCCGGAAGCCACACTCAGTCCAGTAGCCGGTGTCCGGCCCCAGGCAACTATCCCGCGGTACCATTCGCTCGACCGGCTGCGCGCGATCGTGATGATGCTCGGAGTGGTCCGGCACTCCGCGATGAGCTACGAACCCACGGTTTTCGCGGCGTGGCCGTACAGGGACGCCGATGCCGACATCCTCGCTCACTGGGTGATCGTCTTCATCCGTGTGTTCCAGTTGCCGGTCTTCTTCGCGATTTCGGGGTTCTTCGCCGCATACCTGCTCGAGACGCGCGGCATCCAGGCGTTTCTGCGGCAGCGATGGAGCCGGATCGGGGTGCCGTTCCTGGTGGCTTGGCCCGTCCTGGCAGTGACGATGTATTTCATCGTGCCGTTCACCGCCCAGTTCAGTTCCGTCCCGCCGACCCACGTCTACAGCCTGGAGGAGCTTACGTCGTCCGGCGCACTGCGCTACCTGTTCATGCATTTGTGGTTCCTCTACCACCTGATGATCCTGTGCGTGGTCGCCGGCGCAATGAGCCTGCTCGCCCGCCGCATCCCCGCGGCCGCGCGTGAACGTGTGCTGGACTTTCTCGAGCGCGTGGTGCACCGGGGAGGCATCGGGGTCCTGGCTGTCCTGGCGGGCGTCGTCCTGTACCGGATGGAGTCGTGGGCGATCGACTACTACGCGGGCCCGCTCCCGCCCCTGCGCATGCTGGGGCTGTTCGGCCTTTTCTTCGCATTCGGGTGGCTGCTTTTCCGCCGCCGGGAAGCGCTGGAGGGCTTCAAGCGCCCTGCATGGATCTCCCTCGCCGCGGGAGCCATCTGTTTCGTGGGGTACCTCGCCTTCCTCGAACTCGGCTGCAACCCTGATCCGGGCAAGACCTGCACCGGGACTTCGGAGGTCCATCATCTGGGGGCAGTGGTTTTCCTTTCGCTGTCCATGTGGTTCCTGGCCTATGGCCTGTTCGGGTTGTTCCTTCGCTACATGAACCATCCGAGCCCCCGCTGGCGGTACATGGCGGACGCCTCTTACTGGATCTACATCGTCCACGTGCCGTTCGTTATCCTGCTGCCCCTGCTCCTCGCGAACATGCCGGCACCGGGGATCGTCAAGGTCGCGCTGGTCGTGGCCATGGCAACCGGCCTCATCCTGGTAACCTACCGGTACTTCGTGCGGTCGACGTTTATCGGGGAACAGCTTAACGGTCGCCGTTACCCGCGGGCCGCGTCTTGACCGCCGCAGACAGGTACAACGGCGAGGCGTTGTGCCGCCTACCGGCGGCGCCTTCGGCAAATTGACAAGCCCACCCCTGTATGCCAGAAATAGGGACATTGACGAATGAAGGTGCGGAAATGAAACGGACGTATCAACCGAGCAATCTGAGGCGCAAGAGAACCCACGGCTTTTTTGCACGAATGGAGACCCCCGGCGGGCGGAATGTCCTGAAGCGCCGGCGGGCCAAGGGAAGAAAGCGGTTGACCGTCGTCATCCCACCCAAGGGTCCTCGCTCCTAGGACGGCCCGTTGTCCCGTGTGCGGGAGAGTTTCCCGAAGGAAGCCCGCCTGACCAGACGTTCCGAGTTCCTGCTGCTGGGCCGCAGGGGCCGGAAGTTCTTCACGCCGCACTTCATCATCATCCGTAAAGACAACGACCAGCTCGGCAAACGGCTGGGGGTCACGGTCAGTTCCAAGGTGGGGAACGCGGTGGTGCGCAACCGCGTGAAGCGCATGCTGCGCGAGTTCTTCCGCCGCGGGCAGGAAAACTTTCGCTCTGATCAGGATACCGTGGTGATCGCGCGCAAGGGTGCGGGAGATCTGAGCTACGCGGCGGTGACCGCCGAGCTCCGCAAGGTGATCGGTCCGAAGCCGAAAACCCGGTAAGAGGGATGACGACCATCGCCCGCACCGTCGTGCGCATCTGCATCAGGGCCTACCAGCGGCTTCTCTCGCCGTTGCTGCCGCCCTGCTGCCGCTACTTCCCCACTTGCTCGGCCTACACCCTGCAGGCGGTGGACCGTCACGGCGTCGTCAAGGGCCTCTGGCTGGGCGCCCTGAGGATCCTGCGCTGTCACCCGCTCCATGCCGGCGGCTATGACCCGGTACCGTAGGCGTTCATGGAAAAACGAGCTTTCATCGCGGTCATCATCTCGATCCTCATCATCATCCTCTACCAGGAGTACATGAGGCGGTTCTATCCGCCGGTGGAGCCGCCGGCGCGGGAAACCGCGACGCAGCCCCGCAAGGAGCAGCCGGCCCCGAACCTGGTTCCGGAGCAAACCCCGTTGGCCGTGCCGGCGCCGGCGACGCCCCCGTTACCGGCGCCGCCCCCATTGCCGGAAACCGCGTCGCCGGGCACGGTCCCGGTTGAGCAGGGACCGAGGCCTTCCGTCAGGGAAGTGACGGTGGAGACCTCCGGCTACATCGCGCGCTTCACCAGCCAGGGAGCCCGGCTCACGAGCTTCCGCCTGAAGCGCTACCGTGACGATATCGCCGAGAACAGCCCGCTGATCGACATGGTTTCCCACCTCCCCGGCATGGAGTACCCGTTGGGGCTGCGCGTGCGCGGCACGCGGTCGGGGACGGACCAGGGCATCGTGTACGACGTCCAGGGCGCGGACCTCAAGCTGGGAACGGCCGACAGCGGCAGCCTCACCTTCTCGGGCGTTACGCCGGCGGGGCGCCGCGTGGTCAAGCAGTTGACCTTCAGCGGTTCCAGCTACGCCGTGGACGTCGCCGTGTCGATGGAAGGGTCTCCTCAGGCGCCGGGCCTGCTCTTTACGACTCACGGCCAGAGCAAGGGGGTCAAGAAGGACGCCAGGTTCGAGGGCGTCATCGCGTTGCGCGGCGGCGACCTCCTGCGTCCTTCGGAAATCGACACCAAGACCCCGCTCAAGCTGGACGGTGGGCTCTCCTGGGTCGGTTTCGGCCAAACCTATTTCGTCAGCGCGTTCCTGCCCCCGGAGGGCGTGGACACGAGCGCCACGGTGGTCAACAATCTCTCGCCGGAACGGCGGGAAGCCATGTCCGGCTGGTTCTCGATGGCGGACTATTCGGACACGGTATTCGCCCTGGAGATCCGCACCCTGGGCAGCGCGGGTGCGCCGGGCACTGCCCGCTACCAGCTCTTCATGGGGCCCAAGGTCCTCAACCTGCTCAAGTCCTTCCGGCGCGGCCTCGATGAGTCCATCGATTTCGGCTACTTCGGCTTCATCTCGGTGCCGATGCTGCAGGCGATGCATTTCTTCCAGACCTATACCGGGAACTACGGCCTGGACATCATCCTGCTCACGCTCATCATCAAGCTGCTGCTGTGGCCGCTGACGCAGAAGAGCTTCGTCTCCATGAAGCGCATGCAGAAGCTCCAGCCGCAGATGCAGCGCCTCAAGGACAAGTTCGGAGACGACAAGACGCGGCTCAACAAGGAGATGATGGACCTCTACAAGCGGAACAAGGTGAACCCGCTGGGAGGCTGTCTGCCGATGCTCCTGCAGTTCCCCTTCTTCATCGGCTTCTACAACGCCTTGCTGACGCCCATCGAATTGCGCCACGCGAGCTTCCTGTGGATCAAGGACCTGTCGCGTCCCGACTGGGAGTCGCTGCCGTTCACCCTGTTCGGGTTCGAAGCCGGCATACCGGTGCTGGTGCTGCTCATGGGAGCGAGCATGTTCATCCAGCAGTGGATGTCGCCGGCCATCGGCGACCCGAACCAGCGGCGCATGATGATGCTGATGCCGCTGATATTCACCGTGATATTCGTGAGTTTCCCGTCGGGGCTCACCATCTACTGGTTCGTCAACAACCTGCTGAGCATCCTTCAGCAGTACATGATCAACCGCAAAGAGCGCTGACAGCCCGCGACGGCAGTCCCGCAGGCTGTCGCGCCCCGTGGAGGAGAGGCCTGTGATGAAGCAAGTGGAAACGGAAGGGGAAACCCTTGACGAAGCCATCGCCAAGGCGCTGAGTCTGCTGGGCGTCGAGCGGGACGAGGTGTCCCTGGATATTCTGGCGGAAGAGAAGGCGGGAGTGCTCGGTTTCGGGCGCCAGAACGCGCGTGTCCGCGCCACCGTTCGGACGGCGGTGACGGCCGTGCCGGATGAGGCGGCGTCCGATCCGGGTTCCGGAGATGGGGCGCGGGAGAGCGAACCCGTGGAAGCGGCGGTCGAGGTCGACGCGCCCGGCGCCGCCGCCGATCTGTCCGGGTCGGACGAGCCCGCGGAAGATCCGTCCGCGGATGTCGACGAGAGCGTGGCGGAGGCCCGGAAGGTCGGTGTCGAGGTGCTCACGGAGATACTGCGCCTGATGGGTGTCGATTCCAGGGTCGTGGTCAAGCCGGGGCACGATTCCACGGAAGTCGTGCTCGACATCCAGGGCGACAGCGGCGCCCTCCTGATCGGCCGCCGGGGTCAGACCTTGGAAGCGCTGCAGCACATCGTCAGCCGCATCGTCGCGGAGAAGGTCGGACCGGACGGTCCGCAGCCCATCGTCGACGCCGAAGACTACCGCGGCCGGCGTGTCCGCACCCTGGAGGACATGGCCCTCCGACTGGGCGAGAAGGCCAAACGCAGCCGCAAGACCCAGAGCATCGACGCGCTCAACGCGCGCGACCGGCGCGTCGTCCACATGGCGTTGAAGGACGACCCTTGGCTCACCACCAAGAGCCAGGGCCAAGGCGCCTTCCGCCGCCTCCTCATCGTCCCCGAGGGGGACCGGCGTTCGCTCGACGAGGAGGGCGTCGGCGACGACCGGTGAGGGGTTCCCCGCGCTCCGGCAAGTTCCGAAAAAATTCTCCGCAAGGGTGATCCGGCCTATTGACTTGGGTGGGTGCAGGTCTATAATTTTCATTGACCGGCTGGCCGGTCATGTTGAGAAATGCCTATCGTTGTCGACAAGGAGCGCAAACGCGCCGAGATCCTGGAAGCGGCGATGCTGGTCTTCGCCAGCAAGGGCTTTCATCGCGCCAAGATGGAGGAAGTGGCGGCCGCCGCGCAGATCGGCAAGGGCACCATCTACGAGTACTTCACCAGCAAGCCGCAAATGCTGCAGGCCCTCCACGGCCACATGCTGGGCAAGCTCAAGGACTACTACAGCGAGAAGCTCAAGGGCATCGAGGAGCCTCCGGAGATCCTCGCCCACTTCCTGGCCGCGGCCCTCGCGAGCTTCCGGGAATGGGAGCCCTTCTTCTACGTCTTCTGCGACGTCTGGGCCGAAGCCGGCCGGGCCGAGCAGCAGAACCTCCTGCGGATGCAGTTGCGCGAGTCCTACCAGTCCTCCATCGACGACCTCACCGGGGTGGTCGAGGCGGGGGTGGCCGGCGGATTCTTCCGTTGCGAACAGCCCCGGCTGGCGGCCGAGTACATTCTCGCCTGCGTCGACGGGCTGGCGCTCCACTGGCTCTATGACCAGGAGGCGTTCGACCTGGGCGAGATGACCGAGTCCCTGACCCGGACGGTCCTGAGGAGCCTGTCGTGAAAGTCCGCATCGCCGTCTCCGTATTGTTGATCCTGCTCCTGAGCGCGGTGACCGCGGTGGGCGTGTACGTGATCCAGGACGTGGAGGAGAAGCCGCCGGTCGAGCCCGAAGCGGTGCCCGTGCCCGTGGAGGTGGCCGCGGTCACGGCCGCGGACTTCGTGCACCGGATCGAAGCCTTGGGGAGCATCGCCGCGGTGCGCGAGGGGCCGGTCAGCGCCGAGGTCGCCGGCCGCATTGTCGAGATCCCGGCGGACGTCGACCTGGGGAGCGAGGTGGCGGCCGGCGATCTGCTGGCCAGGGTGGATCACCGGGACTACGAGATCGCGGTAAGGAAGGCCGCGGCCCAAGTGTCCGGGGCCAGGGCGCGGCTGCGCAAGGCCGCGGTGGACATCGAGCGGCAGCGCAAGCTGGTGAGCCTCAACGGGGAACAGTTCCGGCTCGCGCGCGCGGAGCACGACCGCCTCGTCAAGCTGCGCGAGAAGGGGCTCGTGTCCAGTCAGGAAGTCGAACGGCAGGAGCTTTCCTGGCGGCGCATCGAGGAGGAGCTCGAGTCGGCCCGGAGCGGACAGCGCCAGACCGAAGCCCTGTACGCCATCGCCCAGGCGGACCTCGACCTCGCCGGCGCGCAGTTGGAACAGGCTCGGGAGACGCTGCGCGACACCGGGATCCGGGCGCCCTTTGCCGGCATCATCGCGCGCAAGAGCGTCACCCTTGGGGAGCGGGTCGCGCCGGGCCAGGTGCTCTTCCAGCTTTCCGACGTGGAGACGGTGAAGCTCGACGTGCGTATCCCGGCCTCCGAGATTCAACAAATCGACCCGCGGGTCGCCGCCAGCGTGCGGGTGACCGGTCTCGAGCGGGAACTCACCGGACAGGTGGCCAACATCGGCCCGCGCGCCGACCCGGGCACACGCTCCTTCCCCGTGGAGATCTTCCTGTCCAATCCGGAGCGCCGGCTTCTTCCCGGAATGTTCGCGCGGGCCATGATTCCGGTCCGCGCCTATCCGGCGGCCATTCTGATCCCGCGGGAGAGCGTCCTCTTCGAGGGCGGCGGAGCCACCGTCTTCGTGGCCGACCCTGATTCCGGCCGCGCGGCGCGGCGCGCGGTGCGCATCGCCGGGCGTTTCGGCGCGCGCTACATGATCGCCGGGGGCCTTGAGCCCGGAGACCTCCTCGTCATCGCCGGGCAGCGCCTGCTGCTGGACGGCGCGCGCATTCGCGTGGTCACGCGCCGGGATCTCTCCTCATGAAGAGGGTGATCGAGTTCTCGATCGGGAACCCCGTCATCGTCAACCTGGTGGTGCTCCTGATCCTCATCTCGGGCGTGATCGCCTTCGTCGGGATGAAGCGGGAGTTGTTCCCCGATTTTTCCCGCCGCGTGATTCGGATCGACACGACGTATCGAGGGGCCTCGCCCGAGGAGGTGGAGGAGCTCATCACCGCCAAGATCGAGGACCGGGTCCGCAACGTGGACGGCGTCAACGAGATGCTCTCCACTTCCCGCGAGGGACAGTCCGAAATCCGCCTCCGGATGCAGTCGGATACCGAGATGAGCCGCGCCCTGGGGGACGTGCGCGCCGCCCTGGACCGGGTCGTCGGACTGCCGGAGGAGGCCGAGGAGCCCCGGGTGAGCGAGGTCCTGTCCGCCATCCCGGTGATCACCGTCGCCTTGAGCGGCGACATCCCCGAGCGGGAGCTGGGGGAGATCGCCAAGGATGTGCGGGACCAACTCAGGCGCGTGGACGGCGTCGCCACCGTCTCGATCTTCGGCTTGCGCGAGAACCGGATCCTCATCGAGATCGACCCGGAACGGCTCGACCAGTACCGGCTGAGCCTGGACGAGATTCGCGCCGCCGTGGCCAATCAGAACCGCAACGTGCCCGGCGGCGCGCTGAAGACCGCCCGCGGCGAGATCCTGGTGCGGACCCTGGGGGTGGCCGGAGGCGTGGCCGACGTGGAGCGCATGATCCTCCGTTCCACCGACACCGGGCACGCCCTTACGGTGGGCGACGTCGCTACGGTGCGCGAGTCCTTCGAGGACCCCACGGCGCTGTCGCGTTACGGCGGCAGGCCGTCGATGAACCTCGTGGTCATCAAGGAGGACAGCGGCGATGCCATCAGCGTCTCGGAACGCGTCCGCGACTCCGTGGCGGATCTCCGCGGGACCTTGCCGGAAACCGTGTCCATCGGCATCTTCAACGACTTCTCGGTGTACATCCGGAACCGTCTGGGCACTCTGGGCGAGAGCGGCGCCATCGGCCTGAGCATCGTGCTGGCCACGCTGTGCCTGTTCGTGCGCGGACGCATCGCCGTGTTGACCGCCCTGGGCATACCGTTCGCGGTGCTGGGCTGTCTGGTGCTGATGTCGGTCTTCGACTACAGCCTGAACATGATTTCCGCCTTCGGCCTGATCCTGGTCCTCGGCCTGTTGGTGGACGATGCCGTCATCGTGACCGAGAACGTGTACCGCTACGTGGAGCAGGGTCTGCCGCCCAAGGAGGCGGCGCTCCAGGGCACCTACGAGGTCGCCTGGCCGGTGGTCACCACCGTGGTCACCACGGTCGCCGCGTTCGTTCCGTTCCTGCTGATCCCGGGCACCATCGGCTTCTTCATGGAGCCTCTTCCCATCGTTGTCACCTTCGCGCTGCTGCTCTCGCTGCTCGAGGTGCTGTTCATCCTGCCGTCGCACCTGTCGGACGTCATCACGCCCGCTTATGCGGACAAGCTCCGGCGCGGGGAGCGCCTGTGGCTCACCCGAATGCGCCGTCGCGAGCGCCTGATCGGTCTCCGCCGCATGCACGTGCGTGGCCAGCGCACATGGCTCGCCGGCCTGCGCGGGGCCTACGAAAAGGTCCTCGGAGTCGCGGTCCGCTGGCGTTACGTGGCGGTGAGCGTGATCGTCGCCGGCAGCGTGCTGCTGGCGGTGGCGGCCCAGTACCGGGTGCCCTTCGTGCTCTTCAGCGAGTTCGAATCGAGCCAGTTCTTCATCAACTTCGAGACGTCCGCCAACGCCAAGCTGGAAGACACCGAGGCCGTGGCCGTTCAGGCGGAGGAGATCGTGCTGGGGTTGCCGCCCGGCGAGCTCAGGTCCCTTTCCACCACCGTCGGCGTCGCCTTCCTGGACGCGAACCGCGTGGTGCGGGGAAGCAACGTGGGGCAGCTCACCCTGGAGCTGCAGGACGACCGCGTGCGCAGTTCGGCCGAGGTCATCGAGGACCTCCGGGGCAAGATGGAACGGATACCGGGCATCACCAAGCTCCAGTTCCTCAGTCTCCAGGCCGGTCCCGGCGGGCCGGACATCGAGGCCCGCGTCATCGGCGAGGACCTCGCGAGCCTCCGGCGGCTGACCGATGAGGTCAAGGCCTTTCTGGCCACCCTGCCGGGCGTACGGGACATCCGTGACGACATGGTCGCCGGCAAGGACGAGATCCGCATCAGCCTCAAGCCGGAAGGCCGCGCGCTGGGTCTCGACGTGAGCGGCATCGCACGCCAGGTGCAGCAGGGATTTCAGGGGGTCGAGGCTTCGAGCATCCAGCGCGGAGACGAAGACGTGCCCATCGTCATCCGGTTCCCCGGGGACCAGCGCGGCCAGGTCGACACCGTGTCGCGCATGAAGCTCACGCTGCCTTCCGGCGAGCGGGTCTTCCTGAGCGACGTCGCCGACATCGGCACCGGCATCAGCGCGACGCAGATCAACCGGGACGACCAGAAGCGGGCGTTGAGCGTCTTCGCCGAGGTGGAGACGGGCAAGACCACCGTGGTGGAGGTCACGAACGCGTTGCAGCGGCAGTTCGCCGACGCCGGCCGCCGCTACCCGGGCCAGCGGGTCGTGGTCAAGGGCGAACGGCAGGAGATGGAGGAGTCGCTGGGTTCCTTGCCGCAAATCTCCCTGATCACGTTGTTCGTCATCTACTTCGTGCTGGGCTCCCTGTTCAAGTCGTTCGTGCAACCGTTCATCGTCATGGCCGCGATCCCCTTCTCCTTCGGCGGCATCGTGATCGGCCATCTCGTCATGGGCGAGAACCTGAGCTTTCTGTCCCTCCTGGGTTTCGTCGCCCTGGCGGGGGTCGTGGTCAACGATTCCCTCATCCTGGTGGACTTCATCAACCGCAGCCGGAGGAGGGGCACGTCGGCCTACGACTCCATCATCCAGTCCGGCGTCATGCGCCTGAGGCCCGTCATGCTGACCACCGTCACCACCGTGGGCGGCCTCGTCCCGCTGGCCTTCTTCGCCACCGGCCAGGCCAAGTTCCTTTCGCCCATGGCCATCTCGGTGGTGTGGGGCCTGTCCTTCGCGACCATCCTGACGCTGATGCTCACGCCCTGCCTCTACGCCATCCTCGACGACGTCAAGGCCTTCGCTCGGCGATTGTTCCGCGTCGGCGCCGCGACGCCCCTGGAGGCTTTTTCCGAGAATCCACTTGGCAGCCTTCCGACCCCCTCTCCCTCTGGGAGAGGGCCGGGGTGAGGGTGCCCGATCGGGAATTTGACAGCCTCCAAGGCGCTTCCTATAAGTGATCGCATGCGCTGGCGAACGTCGTTCATACCCACCATCAAGGAAGAGCCGTCGGACGCGGAGGTGGTCAGCCACCGGCTGCTGGTGCGCGCCGGCATGATCCGGCAGGTCAGCCGCGGGGTGTACGACTTTCTCCCGCTGGCGTTGCGCACCCTGCGCAAGATCGAGGCCATCGTGCGCGAGGAGATGAACCGGGCCGGCGCCCAGGAGCTGCTGATGCCGGTCACCTCGCCGGCTGAGCTGTGGCAGGACAGCGGCCGCTGGGAGGTCTACGGCAAGGAGCTGCTGCGCTTCAAGGACCGTCACGAGCGGGACTTCTGTCTCGCCCCGACCCACGAGGAGGTCATCACCGACATCGTGCGCCGGGACGTCCGCTCCTACCGCGAGCTGCCCATGAACCTCTACCAGATCCAGACCAAGTTCCGTGACGAGGTGCGCCCGCGCTTCGGCTTGATGCGCGGCCGCGAGTTCATCATGAAGGACGCCTACAGCTTCCACCTGGACCGGGAGGACGCCGAGCGCGAGTACCGCAACATGTACGACACCTACCGGCGCATCTTCACCCGCTGCGGCCTGAGCTTTCGCGCGGTGGAGGCCGACTCCGGCGCCATCGGCGGCAGCCTGTCGCACGAGTTCCAGGTGCTGGCGGAGTCGGGCGAGGACGCGCTGGCCGCGTGCGGCGCCTGCGACTACGCCGCCAACGTGCAGAAGGCGGAGTCGCGGCTGGCGGAAACCGAAGGCGGCGCGGGCGGCGCCGAGCCGGAAGTCGTGCCCACGCCCGGCCTCAAGACGGTCCCGGAGGTGTCCGAGTTCCTGAAGGTCCCGCCGGAGCGCTTCATCAAGACCATGATCTACCGGAAGCCGTCCGGCGGGCTGCTGGCCGTGCTGGTGCGCGGCGACCACGAGGTCAACGAGACCAAGCTGGGCAACCTGCTGGACACCATCGCGGTGGAAATGGCCGACGAGGACGAGGTGCTTGAGGCCGTGGGGGCGCCGCCGGGTTTCCTCGGGCCCATGAACCTGCCCCTGGAGGTATGGGCGGACCACGCCGTTCAGGGCATGACCGACGCGGTCACCGGCGCCAACCAGGGCGACGCCCACACCGTCCACGTGGACCAGACCCGGGATTTCACCCCCGCCCGCTTCGCCGACCTGCGCCTGGTCCGGGCCGGAGACCGGTGCGCGCGTTGCGACGAGGGCGTCATCGAGGAGCATCGCGGCATCGAGGTGGGACACGTCTTCTATCTCGGGAGCAAGTACAGCCAGGCCATGAACGCCACGATCCTCGACTCCGGGGGGCAGGAGCGCATCATGGAGATGGGCTGCTACGGCATCGGCGTCACCCGGCTCATGGCCGCCGCCATCGAGCAGAACAACGATGCCGACGGCATCATCTGGCCTCTGTCCATCGCGCCCTTCGCCGTCGAGCTGCTGCCCCTCAACTACAAGGAGGACGCCGTGCGGGAGGTCACCGACCGCATCTACGACGGCCTGCGCGAGGCCGGCCGCGAGGTCCTGCTGGACGACCGCGACGAGCGCCCCGGCGTCAAGTTCAAGGACGCCGACCTCGTGGGCATCCCGCTGCGGGTCACCATCGGCGCCCGGGGCCTGGCCAAGGGGAACGTGGAACTGCGCTGGCGCAAGGACGGAGCCACCGAGGACGTCCCGGTGGACGAGGCCGTGGCGCGCATCGGCGCGGCACTGGAGAGTGCGACAACATGACGGCTGATGGCTTCGGAGTCAAGGAACGGCTGATCGTCGCGCTGGACTTGGCCGACCCGGAAAAGGCCTGGTCCCTCGCGACCCTGCTGGCGCCGGAAGTCGGCATGTTCAAGGTCGGCAAGCAGCTTTACGTGAGTGCCGGGCCGGACATCGTCCGCACCATCCACGAACTCGGCGGCGAGGTCTTCCTCGACTTGAAGTTCCATGACATCTCCAACACCGTGGCCGCCGCGGCCGTGGAGGCTGCCCGGCTCGGGGTCCGGCTGTTCAACGTCCACGCCTCAGGAGGCCCGGAGATGATGCGGCAGACCGCGGCAGCGGTGGAGAAGGTCTGCGGGGAGGAAGGCTTGCGGCGCCCCTCGGTGCTGGGCGTCACGGTCCTTACGAGCCTCGACGACTCGGACCTCGAGACGCTGGGGATTCAGGGAGGCGTGCGCGCCCAGGTCTTGCGGCTGGCGGGGATGGTTCAGGAGGCTGGCCTCGCAGGGGTGGTCTGCTCCGCCCAGGAGGCTTCGGACATCCGGCGCTCTTGCGGCGAAGCCTTCCTGCTGGTGACGCCGGGCATTCGCCCCGCGGGCCGGCAGGCGGGCGATCAGAAGCGGATCATGACCCCCGGGGACGCGCTGCGCGCCGGCATCGACTACATCGTGGTGGGCCGGCCCATCACCGGGGCGGACGACCCGGCGGCGGCGGCGCGGGCGGTGGTGGCGGAGATGGCCGAGGCTGCCGGGTGACCTGGTGTCGACCCCGCCCCTACAACGTTCACCATTGAGATGTTAGGTTAGGAACCCATGCCCGTAGCCACCATTGAAGAAGCGCTGGAAGACATCCGTCAAGGCAGGATGGTCATCCTGATGGATGACGAGAACCGCGAGAACGAGGGCGACCTCACCATGGCCGCGGAACTGGTCACCCCCGAGGCCATCAATTTCATGGCCACCTGGGGACGGGGCCTGATCTGCCTTCCGCTGACCGAGGACAAGGTCGCCCAGCTCGGCCTCACCATGATGGTGCGCGACAACACGGCCCCCTATGGCACCGCCTTCACGGTCTCCATCGACGGCGTCAAGAACGTCACCACCGGTATTTCCGCCTCCGACCGCGCCGAAACGATCCTTGCCGCCATCGCGGACGACGCCGCCCCGGGAGACCTGTGCACACCCGGGCACATCTTCCCCCTGCGCGCCAGGAACGGCGGCGTGCTCGTGCGCACCGGCCAGACCGAGGGCTCCGTGGACCTGTGCCGGCTGGCGGGGCTCAAGCCCGCCGGCGTGATCTGCGAGATCATGAAGGACGACGGCACCATGG
>JAPPNE010000047.1 GCA_028818775.1 Deltaproteobacteria bacterium
GGATGAACATGGGCACGGGCACCAGCACGAAGGTGGAGATGGAGCTGTCGATGCTCAGCACGAGCTGCTGCAGGCCGATGGTCCCGCCCCAGAAGACGTAGACCCCGACGAGGTTCACCAACGTGAAGGCGAAGGCTACCGGCAGCCCGATGAGCAGCAGCGCGGTCAGGCCGCCGAAGAAGAACAGCATGTAGGCCCACCACTCCACCGCTGTTCACCTCACCCGCCGGACCCCACGGGTTCGGGTGCCGCGTCGTAGGCGCGCCGGGCCCGTCTCATGAACTGGAGGGAGAGAAGAAAGCAGCCCAGCGGGATGACGCCCAGGTTGATGACCCTGGGGATCTCGATCTCGGCCGGGATGAGGATGCCCCGCTGCCACGAAGTGACGGCCTCGACGGTGCCGTACCAGGCCACCACGAGGCAGATCAACGCGCCGACAACGGAGTTGGCGCAGGTCAGCCAGCGGCGGGTCGCGGGCCTGAGCCGGGTGACCAGCAGGTCGATGGTGACGTGCTCTTCGCGCCGGAGCACCCAGGCGGCGCCCAGGAAGGCGATGTAGACGAGCAGCGTGCCGCTGATCTGGTCGACCCCCAAGAGGCCCTCCCGCAGACCGTACCGGAAGAAGACCTTGACGGAGGTGAGGAGCATGACGGCCACCAAGAGGGCGCCGGAAAGCGCCGCGCCGGCATCCAGGAGCCAGTCGAAGATGCGGATGATTTTCTTGCCGGCCGTCATGCGGGGGTGTGAGCCGTCAGTTATATCCCATCAGCTTCCTGGCCGCGGCATAGTCGTCCGCGCTCATCACGGTCTTGAAGTGCGCCCACAGGGCCTCGTTGGAGGTCTTGGCCCAGTTCTTCGCCTCGGCGTCCGAGAACTTGATGACCTTCATGCCGGCCTTCTTCATGGCCGCCAACTGATAGGCCTGGTGCGCGGACATCCAGCCGGCGGACCAGCGCTGGACCGGAGCGACGGAATCCAGCATGGCCTGCTGAACGTCCTTGGACAGGCTGTTCCACTTCTTCAGGTTCACCGCGATGCCGATGCCGTCCCGGTACAGCGGATGGCCGATGAGGAACTTGGTGACCTTGTGCCAGCCGAAGTTGGTGAAGCCGTCGTAGTAGGGCCAGGTAAAGCCTTCCACCGTGCCCCTCTCCAGCGCGAGGTAGACTTCCGACGGCGGAAGGGTTACCGGCTCGGCACCTACCGCCTTGACGAAGAAGCGCGTCAGCGGCGGTACGCGGATCTTCATGCCCTTGAGGTCGGCCGGGCTGGAGACCTCCTTCTGGGTGGACATGAAATGGTTGCCGGTGTTCCGGTCGCCCGAGAAGGCCCCAAGGTAGCGGACCCCCTGCTTCTCGTACATCTTCACCATGAAGTCGTGCAGCGCGTTCCCCGGCCCGCCGTCGGGAGGCTCCAACGGCGACAGCTCGGTTACGTAGCCCGGCTTGACCACGCCCGCCCAGTAGTTCAGCGCGCCGAACCAGACGTCGAACACGCCCCGCACCAGCGCTTCCGGCTGGTCGAAGGTGGGAACCACTTCCCGCGCTCCCTTGAAGGTGATCACCGCCTTGCCGTTGGCGCGCCGGTTCACTTCTTCCATGTAGCGGATGCCGACGTCGGCGGCGGAAGAGACGCCCGGAGGCCAGGAGCCCACCATGTTCAGCTTGACTTGTGCGGATGCGGTTCCAGCCCCGCCCGAAAGCCACAGCAAGGCCAGCGCCGCCACCATCCATGCACCGATTGAGCCGTTTCGCTTCATTTCGCTCCCCCTCTCTGGACACCCCAATCAGAGGTGCCCCAACGCAAAAAATCCGGGAAACCGCCGGTTTCCTCCGAGGCCCGGCCCGATTAGACGCCTTCACTGAAAGCCTGTCAACACGTTTCGGCGGCCGGGAAGGCCCGTGTTCCGGTAGCCGGAAATTGCGGGACGCGACACTAGGCGCGGAACATGGCGGGGACGTAGCGCGGCGCGCCGATGGCGTCCATGAAACGCTGCTTCATCATGGGCGGGTTCATGGGGAACGCCGGCTTCACCGGCGGTATGTCGGGTTCGGTGGCCAGCACCAGGAACGAGGGACCCTCCTCCGTCAAGGCCGGCGGCAGGAGCGTCCGGAAGGTTTCCAGGGAAGCGACGCCCTCCGCCTTGCCAATGCCGGCGGAACGGGCCAGGTCCGCCAGGTTCAGTTCGGTGTTGGTCAACGGCTGGCCCCCGGACGCCGCGTGGATGTTGTTGTTCACCAGGAGCACGGTAAGGTTTCGTGGAGCGACGGACCCCACGGTGATCAGGGTCCCGAGATGCATCATCAGCCCGCCGTCGCCTTCCACCGCCACCACCCGCCTCTCCGGCTGGGACACGGCCAGCCCCAGGGCCAGCGGCAACGCGAGCCCCATGGCGTCTTCCAGGTAGAAGTTCTCCGGGCGGTCGCAGACGTTGGACCAGGCGTAGGAGGCGTTGCCCAGGGAGGTGACCACCAGCGTGTCCGCAGACACACATTCGGCGAGCACCCTGTAGTAGGCTTCCCGTGTCGGACGTGACGCGCTCACCAGCGTATGTCCTCGCTGTCCAGCAACAGCACGAAGGGCGCCGAGCCCTCTTCCGCGAAGGTCGCCGCCCGCTCCACCTGCGCGTCGATGGGCAGGTCGGGTTCGGCCACGGCATAGGAGAGCCCGTAGGCCCGCAGCACCGGCTCCGTCGCCCGCCCCTTGGGGAGGTGATAGAAGACCGGATCCCGTGCCGACCCGCGGTACGAGGCCAGGATCAGGATCGGGAACTGGTAGCGCTGGGCCAGGCACACCATGCCCGCGCCGGTGGTCAGAAGCCCGACGTTCTGGATCAGCAGCACCGTGCGCGCGCCGCCCAGCCGCGCCCCGCAGGAGATGGAGAGGGCCTCTTCCTCGTGGGTGGCGCGGATCAGGGTCATGTCCGGATCTTCGTCCACCCTCTCCATGAAGACCCCGATCCAGCTATCTGGAACCGAGACGACGACGCTGACGCCGGCCCGTTTCAGGGCGGCCAGCAGTTCGCTCGGGCGGTGATTGGTTCCCTCGCTCATGAGTTTCGCTACGCACACAAGCCGGCGGTCAACGGTTCTCGCCGCCGGCCCGACGGGTCAGCCGGGCGCGATCATAGCCAAGGCGTCTACGGATAACAAGACGGAACTGCTATGAACCGGTGTGAGGGACCGACCGTACGGGATCAGGTCTGACACCGCCATGCGTATTTTCGCCATTTCAGACGTGCACGCGGACTACCCGCAGAACATGGCGCTGGTGCAGGCGTTGTCCGCCGGCGACCATCGCCGTGACACCGTACTCGTGGCGGGAGACGTCACCGACGATCTCGCCAGGCTGACCGATGTTCTCCGAGCGTTCCGCCAGAGGTTTGCCCACGTCTTCTTCGTACCCGGCAACCACGAGCTCTGGGTCCGGCGCGGCGAATCAGGAGACTCCGTGGACAAGTTCGGGAAGGTCGTGCGCTTGTGCGCGGACCTCGGGGTCGGCACGACCCCGGCCCGGATCTCCTCCGGCTCGGACGATCCCGGCGCCTGGGTGGTGCCGCTGTTCTCCTGGTACGTGAAGCCGGAGCAGGGCGCCGAAAGCCTCTACGTCCCCAGGGAGGGTGACGACCCCAGTCTCTCCATGTGGGCCGACGAGGTCCTGACCAGATGGCCGGAGCGGTTGGCGGTGGCGGACTATTTCCTCGACATGAACGAGCCCCATCTCGGTCGCGAATATGACGCGCCGGTGCTGTCGTTCAGTCACTTCCTCCCCAGACGGGAGGTGATGTTCCGCTCGCCCGCCGCGCCGCCCGCGCGCGCCGGCCGCGCCATCCGGTTCAACTTCAGCCGGGTCGCTGGCAGCACCCGGATCGAGGCCCAGCTACGCGCGCTGGGCTCGGTCGTCCATGTCCATGGCCACCAGCATCGCAACCGCGACCGGGTCATCGACGGCGTGCGCTACGTGTCCAACTGCCTGGGTTATCCGCCGGAACGGGCGCGCGGCGAGATCGGGGAGTCGTGCGGGAGTCTCAAGCTGGTCTGGGACACCGCTCCTAGTGAATAATCCCTCCGCCTTCCACCACCAGCAGTTGCCCGGTCATGAAGTCGCTGTCGGCGCTGGCAAGGAAGAGCGCGGTGCCGGTGACGTCCTCGGGCACCTGGATGCGCTTGAAGGCCCGGCGGCTGGCGCTGTCAGACCGTCGCTTGCGGATCTCTTCGGTGATGACGTCCTCGCTCATGGTGGAGCCGGGGGTCATGCAGTTGACGTTGATGTTCCAGTCGCCGAGCTGCCGGGCCATCACACGGGTCAGGCCGACCACCCCGCCCTTGGAACTGGTGTAGTGGGGCATGTTGCTGGTGCCGTTCAGGAACGTTCCCGACGCGATGTTGATGATCTTGCCCGACTTCTGCTCCTTCATCACGGGAATGACCGCGCGGCAGCACATGAAGACGCCCTTGAGGTTCACCTCCATGACCCGGTCCCATTCGTCCAGCGGACAGTCCTCCACCCGCCCCATCCACATCTTCTGGGTCACGTAGATGGCCGCGTTGTTGAGGAGCACGTCGATGCGCCCGAACCGGTCGACGGTTTCGGCTACGAGACCCTCGATGCTGTCGTACTTCGTGACGTCGGTGGCGCGCGCCCACCCGGATTGTCCGGCGTCCGTCAGCTCCCGTGCCACGGACTCGCCCGCCGCGGCGTCGATGTCGGCGATGACCACCCGCGCGCCTTCCTCCGCGAACCGCTTGGCATAGGCCTTCCCGAGCCCGTGTCCGCCTCCCGTGATGATGGTGACCTTGTCCTTGAGTCGCATGGATGCCTCCCTGTTTCGGATGGCGGCGAGTATAGCACACCGGCCCCGACAATCCGGTGGCGCGCCCGCCGATTGATCTATCCCTGTCCGAAGGCGTAAAAAGGAGGACGCGGCAGCGTCCGCGCATTCGGACACACAGGAGGTTCACCGTGCAGTTCGTTCGACTGTTCACCGGGGACGACGGCCAGTCCCACTTCGAGGATCTCGACACCGGCGCCGAGGGCGGCTACTTCTTCGAGACCCTGCCGGTCACGGGGCTGGTGCTGAAGAACGATCCGGCCACCCACCTGGGCGACTTCCACACCGCGCCGCGGCGCCAGTACTGCATCACCCTGTCGGGCTCCGCGGAGATCCGGGTGGGCGACGGCACCTCGCGGACCTTCGTGGCCGGGGACGTCTTTCTCGCGGAGGACGTCACCGGGCAGGGGCACACGCTCAAGCCCAACAACTGGGCGAGGGCTTTCGTTCACATCGATTAGAGAATGAGACAGAATGGTCGCGGGCGGTGCGGCCCCCGAGACTTCCCAAGGTATGTCAGGAAAGGAGACACGGCATGAGCAGTGAGGAAAAGACCCCGATCAAGGTCAAGAAGATCGGCCACGTGGTGTTCAACGTCAGCGACCTCGAGCGCAGCACGAAGTTTTGGACGGAGATCATGGGCTTCAAGGTGTCGGACGTGAACGAGCGCGGCATGATTTTCCTGCGCAACGCGTCGGACCACCATACCGTGGCGCTGTTCCCGTCCAAGTCCAACAAGGGACAGCCGGAGCAGGACCAGGTGGCGTTCAACCACTTCGCCATGGAGGTGGGCAGCGTCTCCGAGTTGTTCAAGATCCGCGAGTTCCTTAAGGCGAACAACGTGCCCATCCTGTACGAAGGCCGCAGGGGCCCGGGCTGCAACCCTGGGGTGGAATTCACC
The DNA here is from genome assembly GCA_028818775.1 of Deltaproteobacteria bacterium. Classification (NCBI taxonomy): domain Bacteria; kingdom Pseudomonadati; phylum Myxococcota; class Myxococcia; species Deltaproteobacteria bacterium. The sequence goes on from JAPPNE010000047.1 coordinate 5,733, forward strand.
GATCCCGACGGCTTCCAGATCGAGCTCTACGCCTCCATGGACCAGATCGGCTGGGAAGGCGAGAGCCGGCCGGCCGAGCAGTGGTCCCGCGCCACCACGCTGGAAGAAGTGCTCGAGAAGCCCATTCCGGGCGTCAACTACGAGTAGTCCGCATCACCGCGGAGGGAGGGGCCGGCACGACGCTCTCCTCCCTCCGCTCCATCCAACGAATCGGTGGTGCGCTGTCCGGTTCATTCGCACCTTGCCATGCGAATGGACCGGACAGCGCAGCAGGGCAGGGGCACGATGCCGGTGGACGTGATCATGCCGGCCATGGGCGCGACCCAGGAGACGGGCCGCCTCGTGCGCTGGTTCAAGCAGGCAGGGGACTCCGTCACCAAGGGCGAGATGCTCATGGAGGTGGAGACCGACAAGTCCGTGGTGGAAGTGGAGGCGCCCGCTTCGGGAATCCTGGCCCAGGTCACCGCCGAGCCGGATGACGACATCCCGGTGGGGCAGACCATCGCGCTCATCGTGGAGCCGGGCGAGGAGGTGTCTCCACCGGAGGGATTGGCCCCGCCTTCCCCGAAGGCAACGGAATCGCCGGACACGCGCATTTCCCGTCCCGTGCCCGGGTCGCGGCGCACGCGTGCAACGCCGCCCCGGAATGCAGCGAAACCACGGTCCGCCGAAACCGCGGTTCCCGCGGCAAGCCCCGGCACCGGCCGGCTCCTTGCGTCCCCCGCGGCCAAACGCTTGGCAATGGAGAAGGGTGTGGAACTCGCCGGCGTATCGGGCTCCGGACCGGGCGGTGCCGTAGTCGCCCGCGACATCCTGTCCGTGGCGTCGGATGCTCCCACGGCCGAGGGCGCGCTGTCCCCGCCCAGCCGCATGCGCCGCATCATCGGCGAGCGCATGACTTTGAGCAAGCAGACCGCGCCGCACTTCTACCTCAGCATGGATGTGGACATGACCGCCGTCGAGTCCCGGCGCGCGGCGTTGAAGGAGCAGGCGTCCGGGCAGACGCCGTCCATCAACGACTTCATCCTGAGGGCGACGGCCCGGGCGCTCGCCGAATCACCGTCCATGAACGCCGCCTGGACGGACGCGGGCATCCAACAGTTCAGTGATGTGAACCTCGGCATGGCCGTCGCCGTGGACGAGGGCCTCCTGGTGCCGGTCATCCGCAACGCTGATAAGCTGGACCTGGAGGAGTTGGCTCGCCGGAGCCGCGAGCTTGCGAGCCTGGCTCAGAGCCGTGGACTCAAACCCGCCGACTACCAGGGCGGCACTTTCACGGTCTCCAACCTCGGCATGTTCGGCGTCGACAGCTTCACCGCCATCATCAACCCGCCGCAATGCGGCATCCTGGCCGTGGGGCAAGTGGCTCCCCGGGTAGTCCCCCACGACGGCAACATCGCCGTCCGCGCCATGATGACCATGACCCTCTCTGCCGACCACCGTGTCGTGGACGGCGCCATCGGCGCCCGGTTCCTGCAAAGGGTGAAGCAGCACCTTGAACAGGTTTAGCACGCCCCTCGCCACCCCTGGATTCCCGCTTCCGCGGGAATGACGATTCAGGGGGTTGTTGCCTTTCTCAGATGGGGTTTTGACACAGCCTGTTTCGCGGGAATGACGATTCGAGGGGTCTCTGCCTCATGAGTTTCGACACAGCCTGTTCCGTGGGAACGATGCTTCGGGGGGTTACGGGAAACCTGTTTCGCTACATCCCCGGCCAGCTCTCCATAGGGTCGGTGGAGCGCACGAGGTGCATGCCGGCGGAGGCGGCTTCGTCGAGGGTTTGCTCCGCGGCTTCTGTAAAGTCGGCGAGGATGGCGCCGTCTGGGCCGCGGACGACCACCGAGGACATGCAGTCGGTGAGGAGGTAGACCTTCCGGGCCAGTGACGGGTCTTCGTTGCGGATTTCTTCCAGCAGGTCCTGCACGGTGCTCTTGACGCAGTGGCTGGCGGCCTGGCCGCCCACGACGAGGGCGTCGGCGTCCACCAGGGTCTTGTAGAAGCGGACGTTGCGCTCCGCCAGGGCGCCGCCGTCCCAGGTGGTCAGGACCTCGGGGCGCAGCACGGAGTAGTTCTCCGTCAGGTTGTGGGAGCCCTTGATCTCGGCCCAGGACTGGGTCATCCGCGCCAGCGAGTGCAGCGTCCTGGCCTCGTCCACCACACCCGTGACCGTGTGGCCGGGGCTTCCCACCAGGCAGTGGGGCGGCCACAGGTAGAGCGTGTATCGCCCGCCGGCCGCCAGCTCCCGGTTGTAGAAGCGGCACTGCTCCACCAGCCAGTCGTAGCCCTTGTCGGTGACCCAAGGGGTCATGGCCGGATTGGGGAGGACGTTCTCCTTGAGGACGTTTCCCGCGGGATCGATGTTGACCAGCACGCGGTCGTCGCGCCCGTCCACCGTGATCAGCGTATGGGGGGCCAACGGCTCGCCGCGCGTGTCCACCCAGAACCAGGGGAAGAAGATCTGGAAGTTGTAGTGGCTGTCCAGGGTGCAGCGGATGTGGGTGAGCCGCGCGAGGTTGCGGTAGATGAACTCCGCGATGCGCCGGTTGTCTTCGACCGCGCCCTGTCCGCCGCGGCCGCCCACGTAGAGCGTGCCCTCGGGATGGCAGAAGTCCCGCTGCACGTCGATGAGCAGCAAATCGACTCTTCTGGCATCCGCCGCCGCAGGCGCGATCCCGAACTCCCGCCGGAACCGGTTGGCTTCCTCGAAGACGGTCATGCGGTCCGGAGTATAGGAGAAGTCGGCCGCGTTGTCGGCACGGTAGCAGGCGGGCGTCTGTTCTATGTCCGTTGCCATAATGAGCCTATTCTACCAGCGGCCCGCCCGCAGGCAACAAGCGCGTTGCCTTCCCCCGGCGGGCGGGCCTGTGACATAAAGGAGAGCATGGCGGCCCGCTGGCTCGAGCTTTCCGTGCAGGCCGAAGGCCCGGTGCAAGACACGATCTCCAGCTTCCTCGTGGAGAACGGCTCGACCGGTGTGGTCTGCGGAGACCGGTCCCTGCGCGCGTTCTTTCCCGACACCGTGGACGCTGCCGCCCTCAAGCCCGCGGTGCGACGCTACCTGCGCGGGCTCCGGGAGATCTTTCCCGATTGCCTCGTGGGGCGTACCCGCTGGCGGGTGATGGCCGAGAAGAACTGGCACGATTCCTGGCGCGGCCGCTTCAAGCCGCAGCGGATCGGGCGCCGGCTCGTGGTGACGCCACCGTGGTTCCGTCCGCCGGAGAACCGCCGCCGCGTGGTCTTCATCGAGCCCGCCATGGCATTCGGCACGGGCACCCACGAGACCACCCGCTGTTGCCTCGAGCTTATCGACGAGCTATGCGCCGGCGCCGCGCCGGCCAGGGCGCTGGACGTGGGCACGGGGTCGGGCGTTCTCGCCATCGCCATGGCCCGGCTCGGGGTGGGCGCGGTGCTGGCGCTGGACAACGATCCGGTGGCGCTGGAGGCGGCCCGGACCAACCTGGGGCTCAACGGAGTGGACGGCGCGGTGACCCTGAGCAACATGCCGCTCGACCGCGTCCGGCGCCGCTTCCCGCTGGTGGTGGCCAACATCATCCTGGAGACCCTCGTGGAGCTGGCCCCTCCGCTGAACGGGCGCGTGGCCGCCGGGGGTTCGCTGATCCTGTCGGGGCTGCTGCGCGACCACGTTCCCGTGGTGCTGCGGTGTTTCCGGGATTTCCGAATGGTTCAACGCAAGGACCGCAAGGAGTGGAGCACCGTGCTGCTCCTGAAGGAATCATGAGCCTGCCGCGCTTCCTGGTATCGCCGGATGCGGTGCGCGACGGGGCCGCCACGGTGGCGGGCCCGGAACTCGCGCACATGCGCAAGGTCCTGCGCCTGCGCCCCGGCTCCCGGGTGCTGCTCTGGGACGGCGAGGGCGCCGAGCACGAGGCCGTGATCACCGCCTATGAAGGTGGAGTTGCCGCCATGACCGTGGTACGGTCCTATCGCCCGGAGCGGGAGTCCCCCCTGGCGGTCACGCTGGTCCAGGCCGTGGGCAAGGGCGACAAGATGGACTGGATCGTGGAGAAGGCGACCGAGCTGGGGGTGACGCGCGTGGCGCCGTTTTTCTCGTCGCACACCGTGCCGCGGTTCGGCGGCGACAAGGGCGAGCGCCGCCGCGAGCGCTGGCGGAAGATCGCCGCCGCGGCGGCCCGGCAGTCGGGGCGCACCCGCATCCCGGAGATAGGTGAGCCGGACCGGTTCGACGCCATGCTCGACCGGGACTGGCAGTGCGACGCCAGACTGTTGTTCTGGGAGGACGCGCAGGGAAGGGGACTGGCTTCCCTGCGGGAAGAGTTGGACAGGCCGCGATCGGTGCTGGTGATGGTGGGCCCGGAAGGCGGGTTCAGCGGAGAAGAGGCGGCGAGAGCGGCGGCGCGCGGTTTCCGCACCGTCGGGCTCGGCAGGCGCATCCTGCGCACGGAAACCGCGGCCGTGGCGGCGGTCTGCGCCGTGCAGTTGTTGTGGGGCGATCTGGGGTGAGGCGGGGCGGTGCAACATTGTCGAGAACAGGAGGTTCGTCATGGACAAGCACACCGAGGAAACCCTGAACCGGCTGCTGGGCCGGGCCGGCCTGAAGATGGCCAAGAGTGACCGCAAGCGCTTCATCCCGATGCTGGAAGACTACATGGAGAGCCTGGACAAGCTTCACTCCATCAACCTGGCCGGCGAGCAGGTGGGTGGGGTCTTCCGGCCCGAGACGGACGAGGACCGGTAGGAGCGTTTCGCGGAACGACGAGGAACGGACATGTCGGATTTGTGTTTTTCCAGCATTGACAGCATCGCCCCGCGCTTGCAAAAGCGCGAGGTGTCGCCCGTGGAGCTGACGCAAGCCTATCTCGACCGGATTCACGCCGTGGACGGGGACCTGCACGCCTACGTGAACCTCATGGAGGAGAGCGCGCTGGCAGAGGCGCGCGCGGCGGAGCAGGATATCCTGAACGGCCGCTATCGGGGGCCGCTGCACGGGGTTCCCTTCGCGGTGAAGGACCAGTACGACGTCCGGGGCGCCCTCTCCATGGTGCGCATCCCGCAACCGGCGGGACCGGGAGAAGACTGCACCGCGGTGCGCCGCCTGCGCGAGGCGGGCGCGGTGCTGCTCGGCAAGCTCAACATGAGCGGGCTTCCCGGCGGCATCGAGGCTGCCCGCAACCCCTGGAACCTCGACCATGTGCCCGGCGGCTCCAGCACCGGCTCCGGCGCCGGTATCGCCGGCGGGCTGTGCATGGGCTCGCTGGGCGAGGACACCGCGGGATCCATCCGCAACCCCGCGTCCTTCTGCGGCATATCCGGCCTGAAGCCCACCTACGGACGGGTCAGTCGGTTCGGACTGGCGCCGCTGGGGTTGTCGCTGGACACCGCCGGCCCCATGACCCGGGTGGTGGAGGACCTCGCGCACATGCTCCAGGTCCTGGCCGGCTTTGACCCCAGGGACCCCACCTCGAGCCCGGTGGACGTTTCCGACTACAGCGCGGACCTGCGCGCCGGGGTTTCGGGCATGGTCGTCGGCGTGCCGCGGGATTATTTCAAGCTCATCGACACCGATCCCGAGGTCCTGGAGCTGTTCGACCAGGCGCTGGCGGCCCTGGATTCCCTGGGCGCCAAGATCCGGGACGTGACGGTGCCGAGCATGGAGTACGCCACCATCGCCAACGGTCTGATCTACTCGTGCGAGTTCTACAACATCTGCCGGGCCGACATGGACGCGGCCATGTCGGGGGAGGGCTCGGAGTCCCGCCGCGCGCGCCTGTTCATAGGCGCGGTGTCCACCAGCGGCGACTACATCCAGGCCCAGCGGATGCGGAGCCGTCTGCGGCGGGAGTTCAACGACGTGTTCCGCGAGGTCCACGTCATGGCCCTTCCGACCAATCCGACGGCCGCGCCGCTGGCCTCGGAACTGGACGGACTGGACGCGGTGAACAAGATGCTGCGTCCGGACTACCCGTCGCCGGCCAACCTCGCCGGCGTTCCGGCGCTGGCCATCCCGTCCGGCTTCAACTCCAAGGGGCTGCCGGTGGGCATGCAGTTCTGGGGCAAGGCTTTCGCCGAGTCCACGCTGCTGAGGGTGGGCTACGCCTACCAGCAGGAAACCCGCTGGTTCGAGCGCCGGCCGGCGGGTTGACGTTGCGGTGGCGTCGTCGGCGCGGGGGCCTTCGACGATGGCCGCGATCCTCCTGCTCCGGTCCCGGCGCTTTCAGGGTCCGGGGTCGTGCCGGATGTCCAGGCCCGGGGACGGGCGGCGCCCCCTGCCGCCACGCCTTCGACGGCCAGGCGCACCGCCGGGAGGTAGGTCCGGCTTACGGGTATCTTGTGCCCTCCCGCCAGTTCCACGTAGCGGCGGTGCCGGTCCTTCTCCAGCCTCACCACGCTGCGATAAGAGACCCAATAGGATCTATGCACCTGCATTCCCATGCCGGCAAGCTCGGCCACCGCGTCGGCGAAGCGCATCAGGATGATCTCGCTGCCCGCGGAGGTGACCGCCTCCACGTAGTGATCGTTCATCTTGAGATAGATCAGGTCGGCGTCCGGATGGGCGGACAGCCGTCCCAGGAACGGGGATTGAGGCGCGGCTCCATCAACGGGGGAGCCCGTCAGGGGCGGCTCGCCGGATGCGATGGCGTTCGGAAGGGGTACACGGCGGGCCGCGGCGCTCACCGCGGCCGCGTCCACGGGGTCGGGACGCTTGGAGCTCCGCGAAATGACGTGGAAAATAAACACGCTGCCAAGGAACATCGGCGCGAACACCCAAAGGTAAAGTGCGCCTAAATCATCCGAGGCATGGGTGGGCAGCCACGCACGGTCGAGGGTATAGACCAACGCCGTGGCCGGCAACGCCGATATCACGGTCGTAGCGGAAAGGGCCAGCAGAACCTGTGGGAACGGCCGGGAACCGGCCAGGTAGAGTGCAAGGACGCTCTTGGAGTAGCAGACTGGGAAACAAACGACGGCGGCGATACCCCAGAATGCCAAGCGTTGCGGCCAGGCGACCGTCGCGTGGGTCCCGGCCGCGCCGATGACGGTGTAGAGGACAACGAACACGGCCACGATCGCTATCGCCAGGGCCAGGATTCCCGGCGCCAACATTTCGCGATACGCCGATTGCCAAGTTCGTAAATTGCGATCGACAACGTCAATCGCCGCAAATTCCTCGTTTGGGAAAGCTCTCGTTGTGTTCACGTAGCGCCTCCAACCGGAAACATGCCAGCGCACACGGGAGGTATTGGCGTTCGGCGCACAAACGTGCAGGTTTGTAACAAAACCAGTTTCACCACGCAAGTTGACGAAACAATCTGGAAGGAACAGGTGGGCGCGTTGTGGATCTTGCCCCTGACGCGGGTTCCCGCGTATAGTCCCTGCCGAGATCCGTACATTGAGCCGATCCGGAAGTCAGCCCGAGAGGAGCATGCTCGATATGGTCGAGAAGGACTTGGAAACCCTGACGATTACCGAATTGGCGCCGAGGATACGTAGCGGCGAGGTCTCGCCGGTGGCGCTCACAGAGCTTTATATCGAGCGCATCGAGCGGCTCAATCCGCTGCTGAGCGCCTATCTCACTCCGACGCCCGAGAGCGCGTTGGAGGAGGCCGCGGCGGCCGAGAAGGAGATCCGCGCCGGCGACTGCCGCGGTCCGCTTCACGGGATACCGGTGGCCATCAAGGACAATCTCGCCACCCGCGGGGTGCGTACCACGGCCGGCGCCAAGGCGCTGTCCGGGTGGATCCCGGACTTCGACGCGACGGTGGTGACCCGATTGCGGGAGGCCGGGGCGGTGAGCCTGGGCAAGACCCAAATGCACGAGTGGGCCAAGGGAAGCCATGGGGTGAACCCGTTCTACGGCACCCCGCGCAACCCCTGGAACACGGAGCGAATCCCCGGCGGTTCCAGCAGCGGCTCGGCCGTGGCCGTGGCCGCGAGCATGTGTCTGGCGTCGGTCGGCACCGATGCCGCCGGATCGGTGCGCAACCCGGCGGCGTTGTGCGGCATCGTCGGGCTCAAGCCCACCTACGGGCGCGTCAGCGTTTTCGGCGGCGTGCCCGGCACGGGTGGGTACTCCACCAACCACTTCGGTCCTCTGACCCGCACGGTGGCCGACTGCGCGGCGCTGATGCAGGTCATCGCCGGACACGATCCCCAGGACCCGCTGAGCTCCACCGCGCCGGTGCCCGACTATGCCGCCAGCCTCGGGAGGTCCGTCGAGGGAATGCGCGCCGGCATCATCGAGGGATACTTCGAGAAGTTCGCCTCCGACGAGGTCAAGCAGGCCTTTGCCGGAGCGCTGGACACCCTGCGCGGGCTGGGGATGACGGTGGAGGAGGTCACGGTTCCCCACATGGACCTGATCCCGGCGGTACAGCTCTGCGCCAGCCGGGTGGAGAGCACGGGAGACGCCGAATACTACCTGCGGCATCATGCCCGGGACTACAGCCCGAGCATGCTTTCCACCCAGATCCAGGCGCTGACGGTGTCCGGGCTGGCCTACAACCAGTCGCAACGCATCCGCCGGCTCATCTGCGACGGGTTCGACGAGGCCCTGCAAGAGGTCGACGTGATCGTGGCGCCGACCGGCCCGGTGCCGGCCATTTCCATGGACGATTCCCAGTCCGGCTACGTGACCGTCGACGGCGCGAAGATGCCGCTCCAGGGTGCCTACGGCAATTTCTTGACTCTGTGCACCATCCCGTTTAACGTCAACGGGCTGCCGTCGCTGAGCATCAACTGCGGCTTCTCGAAGGACGGCCTTCCCATCGGCGTGCAGATCGCGAGCGGTTCGTTTCGCGAGGACACGGTCATGCAGGTGGCGCACGCCTACGAGCAGGCCTCGCCCGCCACCGGCAAGGCGCCGCCGTTGCCCTAGGTGGCGCCCTTCGACTTCGCTCCGCTGGCGCTACGCTACGCTCAGGACGAACGGTGAGGGGGTTTCACTTTCCGTTCGTCCTGAGCGTAGCGTAGCGCCAGCGGAGCGAAGTCGAAGGACCGTGCTTGGCGTCCCGCAAATTGTTCGGAGGGCCGACGGTCGGAAAGGAGACGATCATGAACGGTTTCATCGACGCGGACACCCACGTCATCGAGTCGGAAGCGATCTGGGAGCTCATGGACAAGGACGTCTACGACCGCCGCCCGATCCTGCTCAAGGCCCCCGGCGACACCGAGTACCAGACTTCCAACGCCTTCTGGCTTATCGACGGGCAGATCTTCCCCAAGTCCGTGGGCAAGGGCAGCGCCCGGCTCAGTACGCCGGCCGAGCAGGAACGCCAGTGGACGCGCCGGGACATCGACCTGGGCGTGCGCCAGTTGACCGATCCCGCCGCGCGGGTGCGGGAGCTGGACAATCGCGGCGCCGACGCCGAAGTTATCTACTCCACCCTATGGGGAGTGTATCTCACAGATGACGTGGACCTGGACGTGGCGCTGTGCCGCGCCTACAACACCTGGATGGGGCAGGTCTGGGCCCAGGGCGACAACCGCCTGCGCTGGACCGCGGTGTTTCCGCTGACGTCCATCGAGGAGTCCATCAAGCAGTTGCACTACGCCAAGGAACACGGCGCCGTGGGCGTCAACATGCGCGGCATCGAAGGGGACCGTTCCCTGGCCGAGCCCTATTTCTACCCGCTCTACGAGGAAGCGAGCCGCCTGGACTTCCCCATCTGCATCCACATCGGCGCGGGCTCGCCGGCCATCTCCAGCGTGTTCGACGTGCGCGTGAGCCACACGCTGCCGCACCTGCGCATGCTCCCGCTCATCGCCTTCCGCGACCTCGTGGCCAACCGCATTCCCGAGAAGTTCCCCGGCCTGCGCTTCGGCTTCGTGGAGGCCGGAGCCTCCTGGGCGCCCTACCTGCTGCACCAGCTCCGGCGCACCACCCGGGGACAAGGCATCCCCATCGGCCCCGAGCTGTTCGAGGAGTGCCGGATGTGGGTGGTGTGCGAGGTGGACGAGGACCTGCCGATGCTGCTCAACTACATCCACGAAGACCACATCATGATCGGCTCCGACTACGGCCACCTGGACCAGTCCTTCGAGGACAACGTCGCCGCCAAGCTGCGCGCCCGCGACGACGTCCCCGCGCGGGTGGTGGAGAAGATCCTGAACGACAACGCCCGTGCGTTCTACGGGATGTAGTCCCGCCGGCTGAACCGCCACCCCACGTGCCTCGTTCGGGTACGAGGCACGTGATTGAAGTGCATGGCCGATGGCACTGTTCTACGTGTCCAGCATGGTGGGGTGGAACATGTCCTCGGGTGCGAAGCGCTCCCGGGTGAGGCCCTGCCGCCGGGCATATTCCAGCATCTTGTCGACCTCGGTCCTCGTCTCCCGGAAACCCCAGCGATAGGGGTCGTCGCCGGCGGCGGCGCGTTCCTCTTCCCACAGGGCGCGGTACCAGAGACCGGTCTGGTGCACGCGCTGCCACTCCAGCCACTCGTAGCAGCGCCGCTTGGACTCCTGCCAGGCGTCGAACAGGCTGCGCGCCACCCAGGGATGCCGGTCCAGGATCGAGGTGCGAACGAGCAGGGTGTGCTGGATGGGGAAGAAGCCGGTCCTGCGGTAGTAGTCGCGCTCGCGCTGGGCGTAGTCGGGGAACAGGAAGTCCACGCGCGGCCGGTCTTCCGGGGCCAGGGTGGCGGTGGTGATGAACGCGTCAAGGGCGCCCGCCAGCAGCATATCCCGCAGCTTGCCGTATCCGTCCGCCACCTCCAGCTTGAGCCAGTCGGGCTGCGTCCACTCGTGGGGGTTCTCGGGGGGTCTCCCGGCGACCCATCGGATGGAGCGCAGGTCGACGCCGTGCTCTTCCTCCAGGATGCCGCGGGCCCAAAGAGCGGTGGTGGTGAACCAGCTCTGGATGCCCACGCGCTTGCCGTTGAGGTCCGCGGGCTCGACGATGCCGGCGCGGGTGTTCACGTAGATGTAGGAGTGCCGGAACATGCGCTTCACGAAGATCGGGATGGCGGTGAAGCCCAGGGTCCTGAACGGCAGGTCGACGATGTAGCGCCCGGTGAAGAACTCCGCCACGTCGTAGTGGCCCCCGTGGCCGTCGAAGTGCCGGTTCACGTCATCGGCGTCCACGTGGACCCGCAGGTCGATTCCATCCGGCTTGACGCTCCCCTCGATCAGCGCGCGGGCGCGGTCGTAGGGGGCGCAGATCATGGTCAGTTCCAGCGGCATGCGGTTTTCCTCGTCCTCCGCATCTTCATCAATGTGTCGCCCACGTGCAACTCTGGATGGGTGCGAGCGGCCGTCGGTTGATTCCGCGGGGCCGTTGATCCACAATCGGTGCGCCACCGTCGCCGGGCCGTGCGCCGGAAGCGGCCCGTTGCGGGAAAGGAGACGTTCCCATGGCAAACGATACCCTCAGGATCAGGACCACGGGCATCGACCACGTCGTGATGCACGTGCAGGACCTGTCCCGGTCCAGGCGGTTCTACATCGATCTCCTGGGGATGGATGTGGACCACGAGAACGAGGGCCAACTGTTCCTCCGTTGCGGACCGCAGCAACTGGCGCTGTTCGCGAGGGGCCGTCCCCCGGAGGACGACGAGAGCCGCGAGTTGAACCACATCGCGCTCCACGTGGAGACGGGCAGCTACGAGGAGGTGAAGTCGACCCTGGAGGCCGCGGGCGTCGCCGTGAACGGGCGGCGCAACGATCCCGAGTGCATCTATTTCCGGGACCCAGACGGTCACCGGCTTCAGATCCTGCCGCCGCGAAGATGAACCGGCGGCGCGGACACAACGAGAGCGGGCTTCATGCAATATCGGATGCTGGGTAGCACGGGACTGCGCGTCTCCGAGATCGGCTTCGGCTGCGGCAACGTCGGCGGGCTGATGGTGCGGGGGCGCCACGACGAACAGCTCGACGCGGTCCGGCATGCGCTGGACCTGGGCGTCAACTACTTCGACACCGCCAGGGCCTACGGAGAAGGGAAGTCCGAGACCCACCTCGGGCGCGTGCTGGACGAGGTCGGCGAGAGGGTCGTGCTTTCCACCAAGGTGCGGCTCGAATCCGACGCGCTTCAGGACATCGCCGCCGCCGCCGTCTCTCACGCGGAGCAGGGGCTCGCGCGCCTGGGACGCGATTCGGTGGACCTGATGCAACTCCACACCCGGCTCGTCAACAGGCGCGAGTCCGGGCGCTTCGGCATGACCCCGGACGAGGTGCTGGGGCCGGGCGGCGTCGTCGAGGGTTTCAAGCGGCTGCGCGACCAGGGCCGCGTGGGTTTCTTCGGGTTCACCGGCCTGGGTGAGGTCGAGGCCATCCAGGCATTGGTGGACAGCGGCGAGTTCCATTCCTTCCAGGCCTACTACAACCTGCTCAATCCCAGCGCCGGCCAGTCGGTGCCCCAGGGCTTCAGCGCCCTGGACTACGGACGCGTCATCGACCGGGCCGCCGCCCAAGGCATGGGGGTGGTGGTCATCCGGGTGCTGGCCGCCGGCGTGCTGAGCCCGACCCCGGAGTCGGGAGGCGGCACCAGCCGCGAGCCGCTGTCCGCCGGCTCCGACTACGAGCGCGACGTCGCCCGCGCCCACAAGCTCGGTTTTCTCCGGGACCACGGACTGGAGTCCCTGCCGCAAGCCGCCATGCGCTTCGCGCTCATGAAGCCCGAGGTGAGCACGGTGCTCGTGGGGTTCTCCAACAACGCACAGATCGACGAGGCCGTCGCCTGCTCCGGCGCCGGCCCCCTGCCCGACGCCGCCATGACCGGCCTGCGCGAAATGTGGGACAGCGACTTCGGGGATCGTTCGTAGCCGCTCAGCGCCCCTGGCCGATGCGCTGCACGTGCTCCTGCACGACCTCGCGCGGGCACAGGGCGATGAATCCCTTGGCTCCGAGGAACAGCAGCAGCAGGTCGTCGAAGTGCCCCAGAGCGGGCAGGAGATCGGGGATGACGTCCGCGGGCATGATCAGGTAGGCGACCACGCCCAGGGCCAGCGCCTTGGCCTTGATGCCGACCCGCGGGTCCTTGAACAGCCGCCAGAAGAGCCGCAGGAAGCTGGGCAGGTGCTGCACCAGACCCAAAAGCCGGCGCGGCCCGAGACGCAAGAGGTAGAAGAGGGAACTCAACCGGATCATGGGCTCTTGGGTGGCGCGGGGGGTTCCGGTGGTAAGGAGGAGGCTGCCGCCGCCGGGGATTCCGGTGGCGTGGGGGACGGTCTCCGACGGAAGAGCGTGCCGCGGTCGCCGGCCAGGAGCGCCTGTCCGTCCCGCATGGCTACCGCGGTGAGCCTCTCGGGGGTGCCGAGGCGGGTGCGTTGCCACCGTGCGCCGTCCCAGCCGAACACCGCTCCCGCGGCGCCCGCGGCCCAGCAGTCGGTGGGCGAGGCGCAGGCGACGGCGCGCAGCCGGAAGAACGAACCGGGCACGTCGGTCTTCTTCCACGCGGCTCCGTCGTACTCGAAGACCGCGCCGTGGTCGCCCACGGCCCAGCCCCGGCCGTTGCCGGCAAGGACCACGTCGTACATGCGCGGCACGTCCGGCACGTCCACCTTCTCCCAGCGTGTGCCGTCCCAGCGCGCGAAGAACCCGTCGCCCACCATCCAGCCGGAGCGGCGCGACGCAAAGGCCATGCCGTAGATACGTGCCTTGCCCGCCGGGCTCAGGGCATGGCGCCACTCCTTGCCGTCCCATTCGATGAGGCGCCCATCGCGGGTGCCCGCAAAGCAGCGGTCGGGCGCGGCGCACCCGGCGCCCCAGAGCCTCCCCTCCGACCGCTTGCGCCGCGTCAGGGGATTCTTCACCCGCGTCCACGCCCTGCCGTCGTAATGCAGGGACAAGGCGTCGTCGCCGAACGCCCACACGTCGTCCGGCGCGTTTACCACGAACTTCCTCGGTTTCACTTTAGCCGGGTGGTCCATGGCGCTCATGCGGTTCCCGTCCCAGCGGAGCAGGCGGCCGTCGCTGGTGCCGATGAACGCATGGTCCCGGTCCGGGATGGCCACGGCGGTGAGGTTCGGGGGAGGCTTCCTGCCCTTGCGCGGGCTGTCCCACGGCACCATCTCCCAAGCCGCCGCCCAGCACGGCAGGGCGAGCCACGCGACGAGCAGCAGGACGGTACCGTGGATCCGGGGAAACGCCGGCATGCGACTTCGTCCGAGTCCTTCACCGAGGGACCCGACGATCGCACGAGGCGCGCACCACAAGCGGGCTTGCACGGGTCAGCCTGTCGGGCCGCCGCCCGCGCTCCGAATCGCCGTCAGTTCCGCGGAATCCACCACGTCCTTGTTGAACGAGCTGCCGGCCTGGTCGTTCTGCATGTCCCAGACCAGCAGGACGGTGCGTTGCGGGTCGGCGACCTCGGCCAGGGTGATGGGAATGGTTCTGCCTTCGAATTCGATCATGGCTCTTGGTTTTTCGGATGTTGTGAAGTGAAGCGGAGGCGCCGGAAGAGGATCGTGGCAGAGGATAGCCGCCGGTCGGACCGCTGTCAACAACGCATCCCGGCCGTTTTTGACAATGTCTGGGGTTCGCGCTACTTGTACGTTTCGATCGTCCTTTTCCGGGAGAAATGCGGATGGAATCTCACGACGGCATGCATGCCTCGGTGCGCATCAGCGGTGGCCAGGGCTCCGGCAAGGCGGACAACTCGTTCCGCGCCAAGGACCCCCTGACGGTGGTGATCTTCGGGGCGTCCGGGGACTTGAGCAAGCGCAAGCTGATCCCCGCGCTGTACCATCTCGAGCAGACGGGATACCTGCCCGAGCGTTACGCCGTGGTGGGCTTCTCGCGCACGGAGATGACCGACGAGGCGTACCGGGAGCGCATGCTCGACGAGATGCGCCAGGACTTCGCCGACGTGGACGCCGGCAGTCCCCTGTTCGGTGCGCTCCACTACCAGCCGGGCAACAACACCGACGTCGAGTCCTTCCACAGGCTCAAGGCCCGGCTCGACGCCCTCGACGCCGAACGCGATCTCCCCGGCAACCGGCTGTTCTACCTCTCGGTGGCGCCGGAGTTCTTCACCCCCATCATCCACAACCTCAACGCCGCAGGCCTCATCCGCGATCCCGAAGAGCCCCGATGGTCCCACGTCATCATCGAGAAGCCCTTCGGACACGACCTCAAGAGCGCGCGGGAGATGAACGAGGAGGTCACCGGCATCCTCGACGAGAGCCAGATCTACCGCATCGACCACTACCTCGGGAAGGAAACCGTCCAGAACATCCTGAGCTTCCGCTTCGGCAACGCCATCTTCGAGCCGCTGTTCAACCAGAAGTACGTGGAGAACGTCCAGATCACGGTGGCCGAGACCCTGGGCATGGAGGGCCGCCGGGGGGCGTTCTACGACAAGGCCGGGGCGCTCAGGGACATCGTGCAGAACCACATGCTGCAACTGCTGTGCCTCATCGCCATGGAGCCGCCGGCGGCGGTGGAGCCCGTGTCCATCCGCGACGAGAAGGTGAAGCTCCTGCGCGCGCTCGTGCCCTACGGCTCGCCCGAGGAGGTCCGGGAAAGCACGGTGCGGGGGCAGTACGGCTTCGGCGAGCTGCGCGGCGACGTGGTCAAGGGCTACCGCCAGGAGGACGGCGTGGACGACACGTCCACCACCGAGACCTACGTCGCGCTGCGCGCCAAGATCGACAACTGGCGCTGGGCCGGCATCCCCTTCGTGCTGCGCACCGGCAAGCGCCTGCGCAACCGGGTATCGGAGATCGCGGTGCAGTTCAGGCACCCGCCGTTGCGCCTGTTCCGCCAGCAGGCGGTGCCCGACGGACACGCCATGGCCGCCGCCAGTGCCAACGTGCTGATCCTGCGCATCCAGCCCCAGGAGGGCATCAGCCTGTCCTTCGCGTGCAAGCGCCCGGGCATGCAGATCAACCTGGCCAAGGTCAACATGGACTTCATGTACGAAGCCTTCGAGCAGCGTTCGCCCGAGGCGTACGAGCGGCTGTTGCTGGACGCCATGCGCGGCGACGCGTCGCTGTTCACCCGCTCCGACGAGGTGGACTACGCGTGGCGCTTCACCGACTCGATCCTGTCGGGCTGGCAAGAGCTGCCGGCGCCCCGGTTTCCCAACTACTACCCGTTCACCGACGGCCCCGACGAGGCCGACCGGCTGCTGCTGGACAGCAGCACAGGCTGGCGCCAGTTGAGCCAGATGGGGATCGCGGAGGTCGGCCGGTAAGGTGAGCCTGGCGGCGGATATTGCGGAGAGCAAGAGGTGACGGAGTTGCGATCGGAATTTCGCGACGGGACCTTCGAGATCGACGGGACCCGGGTGCACTACCTGGAGGCGGGCGACCCGGAGCAGGAGACGTTCGTCTTCGTCCACGGGAACCGGGACCACTGCCACACCTGGGACTTTCTGTTGGAGTCCTTCGACAAGGCGGGTTTCAGCCTGCCCCACATGGTAGCCCTGGACCTGCGCGGCCACGGCGACAGCGGCTGGGTGGGCCAGGAGCGCGGCTACCGGCATGAGGACTTCGTGCTGGACGTGGTGGGTCTGCTGCGCCATCTCAACAAGGACCGGATCACGCTGGTGGCCCACTCCCTCGGCGGCAGCATGGCGGTGGTCCTTGCCGGTGCGTTGCCGGAGAGAATCAAGCGGCTCGTGATCATCGAGTCGGCGGGTCCCTACGGCCGCACCGAGCGCGAGACCCCCGAGCTTTTCGGCCGCTGGACCCGCGACGACGGCTCCGACACGATCCTCACCTACTATGCCACGGTGGCGCAGGCCGCCGATGCCGTTTGCCGGCGATTCCCGCTGATCCCGAACCGGGTGGCGATGCACATGGCGCGCCACGGCACCCGCCGGACCCCGAACGGGCTGGTGTGGAAGTACGATCCGCGGGCGCGCAACCCGTCGTATTCGTCCCTCTCCGAGGCCCAGGTCCAGGCATTCATCGAGCGGATCGACTGTCCCACGCTGCTGGTGTTCGGGGCGGACTCCGGCTACCGGGAGTCGCCGCGCTACAACCGGATCGCGCACTTCCCCAACAAGACCCTGGTGGAAATCCCCGGCGCCGGCCATCACGTGCAACATGAAAAGCCCGACGAGCTGGCCGCCGTGCTGATCCCGTTCCTGAACAACCACGGGTGACGCCCGCCAGGCAGGAGCGGCGTGTGTGCTGAATCGAAGACCCGGTCAATTGCGAATGCCACCGGCACCCCATATCGTCATTCCCGCTTTCGTGGGAATGACGTTCTGTTGCGTAGTTGCATCGTGAGTTTGGACACAGAGGAGGAAACCATGGATTTTGAGCTGCCCGAGGAACTGCAACTGCTCCAGGAAACCGTGCGGAAGTTCGTCGACCAGGAACTCATCCCGGTGGAGATGGAGTGCCGGGACGGCGTGAAGCTCAAGCCCGAGTACCGCGAGCGCTTCGAGGCCAAGACCCGCGAGATGGGGCTGTGGATGCTCGACGTGCCCGAGGAATTCGGCGGCGCCGGGCTGAATCTCCTGGGACAGGTCATCGTGTGGGCCGAGGTGGCGCGCTCGGTGGCGCTCCCGTCGCGCGGCCACAGCATCTTCGGCCCCGAGGTGCGGCCGGTGCTCTACGCCATGAACGAGGAGCAGAAAGAGCGCTACCTCTACCCGCTGCTGCGCGAGGAGAAGCGCGCCTGCTTCGCCCAGACCGAGCCCGATGCCGGCTCCGATCCCGGCTCCATGCGCACCCGCGCGGTGCGTGACGGCGACGAGTACGTGATCAACGGCGTCAAGCGCTTCATCAGCGACGCGGACGATGCCGACTTCGCCCAGGTCATGGTGGCCACCGACCTCAGCAAGGGCTCCCACGGGGGCATCTCGTGCATCCTCGTGGACATGGACAACCCGGGCGTGAAGATCACCGCCAAGTACAAGACCATGATGGGCTACGAGCCGTGCGAGATCGTGTTCGACGACTGCCGGGTGCCGGCGGCGAACATGATCGGCGAAGAAGGCGAGGGCTTCAAGCTCGGGCAGAAGTGGCTCGGCATCGGCCGCCTCAAGCACGGCGGTCGCGCCATCGGCGTGGCCCGTCGCGCCATCGAGATGGGTGCCGCGTACGCCAAGCAGCGGGTCACCTTCGGCAGGCCGCTGGCCGACCGGCAGGCAATCTCGTTCAAGCTCGCCGACTCCTACACCGAGCTTCACGCCGCCACGCTCATGGTCTACCATGCGGCCTGGAAGTACGATCAGGGCGAGGACATGCGCAACGAGGGCTACATGGTCAAGGTGTTCGCCGACGAGATGTCCTTCCGGGTGGTGGACCGGGTGCTGCAGATCCACGGCGGCATCGGTCTCACCACGGACCTGCCCATCGAGTACTGGTTCCGCGACCAGCGCAGCCGGCTCATCACCGAGGGCGCGTCCGAGGTCATGCGCATGGTCATCGCACGGCACGTGCTGCGGCAGTTCGACTGACGCGCCTCCGCGAGCCCGCACGCACGCCAACGGTGTATCGAGATTTGGCGGTGCGCGCGCCTCGTGCTATAAATGTTGGATTCCAGCGAGGTCGACGATGAAACCGGACATTCACCCCGAGTACAAACCCGTGAACGTGGTATGCGCCTGCGGCCACTCCTTCGAAGTGCGTTCCACCGCCAAGGCGATCCATACCGAGATCTGCTCCAACTGCCATCCCTTCTATACCGGCAAGCAGAAGCTGCTCGACACCGCCGGCCGGGTCGAGAAGTTCAAAAGGCGGTACGGTATCAAGGACTGAGGGAAGTTCCCTGCACGCTCTGACCGGCAAGGGGGGCAAGGGGTGGCGCGAATCCCTTTGCCCCCCTTGCTTTTGGCACGAGGCGCGACCGTGAGCATGCTCGACAAGATCGCCGAAGTGGAGAGCCGCTACGAGGAGCTGGAGACGCTTCTGGCGGATCCCAAGCTGCCGGAGGACCGCAAGGAGTTCTCCAGGGTCGCCAAGGAACGCGCGGACCTGGCCGAGGTGGTGACCTGTTATCGCGAGTGGCGCAAGCTCGACCGGGAGATCCAGGACAACCAGGAGCTGCTGGAAGACGGTGACCCGGAGATCCGGGACCTCGCGGCCCAGGAGCTGGCGGACCTGAAGGAGCGCCAAGAGACCATGGAGCAGCAGCTCAAGATCCTGCTGCTGCCCAAGGATCCCAACGACGACAAGAACGTTCTGCTCGAGATCCGCGCGGGCACGGGCGGCGAGGAGGCGTCGCTCTTCAGCGCCGACCTCTTTCGTATGTACGGCCGGTATGCCGAAGAGAAGGGCTGGAAGGTGGAGATCCTGAGCTCCAATCCCACGGGCCTGGGCGGCTTCAAGGAGATCATCGCGCTCATCGAGGGGCGCGGCGCCTACAGCCAGCTCAAGTTCGAGGGCGGCGTACACCGTGTCCAGCGGGTCCCGGTGACCGAGACCTCGGGGCGGATCCACACCTCGGCGGTGACGGTCGCGGTGCTTCCCGAGGCCGACGACGTGGACGTGGACATCGATCCCAAGGATCTGCGCATCGACGTTTTCCGCTCGTCGGGCCCCGGCGGCCAGAGCGTCAACACCACGGACTCGGCGGTGCGCATCACCCACGTACCCACGGGCATCGTGGTGTCGTGCCAGGACGAGAAGTCGCAGCACAAGAACAAGGCCAAGGGCCTCAAGATCCTGCGCGCGCGCCTGCTCGAGAAGACCCAGGAGGCGCAGCGCTCGGAGATCGCCGCCTCGCGCAAGCTCATGGTGGGCAGCGGCGACCGCAGCGAGCGGGTCCGCACCTACAACTTCCCCCAGGGGCGCGTCACCGACCACCGCATCAACCTGACCCTCTACAAGCTCGACCAGATAATGGACGGCGGCGTGAAGGAACTGATAGACGGCCTGATCACGTTCCACCAGGCGGAAGCGTTGCAGGCCACGGGGTGAACCGTTTGGAAGCGGCGAATGACGAACTCGGAACGGCGGTGCCGGTCCGCACGGGAGCCGCAACCACGGTGTCGGGTACCCTTCGCCACGCCGCCGCCAAGCTCGCGGAGGCCGGTTGCGCCACACCCAGACTCGACGCGGAACTGCTGCTGATGGAAGTGCTTGGATGGTCGCGGGAGGACGTTTATCGGAGTCCCGAAACGACGTTGAACGCATCCGAAACGGAACGCCACGCGGCGCTCGTGGCCCGGCGGGCGGGCGGTGAGCCCGTTGCGTACCTGATAGGGAAGCGGGAGTTCTGGTCTCTGGAGTTCAGGGTGACCCCGGACGTGCTCATTCCGCGGCCCGAGACGGAGCACTTGGTGGAAGCCGTGGTGGATTTCCTGGCGTCACGCCCGGAGCCGCAACGGGTTCTGGACCTGGGGACCGGCAGCGGCGCCATCGCGGTGAGCGTGGCCAAGGAATGCACGCACGCGGAGGTGTGGGCCACGGATGTTTCTGCGGCGGCGCTGGAGGTGACGCGGGAAAACGCGCGCCGGCACGGAGTGAATCGCCGGATCCGCTGGCTTCAGGGCGACCTGCTCGCTCCGTTGCGAGGCCTGACGGAGTACTTTGATGCGCTGGTGTCCAACCCCCCTTACGTCCCGAGCCGCGACATGGCGCGGCTGCCTTGTGATGTCCGCGAGTGGGAGCCGGCCCTGGCACTGGACGGCGGCGCGGACGGGATGGATTTCTACCGGCGTATCGTCCGGGAAGGAACTCTGCGTCTTCGGGAGGGCGGGCTGCTCGCCGTGGAGATCGGCGCAGACCTCGGCGACGCCGTGTGCGCGTTGTTTCGCGCCCACCGGGACATCCGTCGGGTACGGATGCTGCGGGACTACGCGGGTCTGCCAAGGGTGGTTGCCGGGGAGATAATGCGGGCAACGGATACGGCAGGACAATAGCCACCAGCCGAGGTCAGCGGACTTGGACAGCATCATTCTCAGCGGCGGAGCGGTTCTGGAGGGCACGGTCACCCTCGGCGGGTCGAAGAACGCGGCCCTGCCGGTGATCATCTCGTCGCTGCTTTCCGCTGGCAAGTGCTCCTACCGCCGGGTGCCCGCCCTGCGCGACGTGAGCACGACCCTGCGCCTGCTGTCGCGCCTCGGCGTCACCATCGAGAAGGACCTGCTGGCGGACGGCCATCTGGAGCTCACCGCGGACAAGATCCACGAGCTGGAAGCGCCCTATGACCTGGTCAAGACCATGCGCGCTTCCTTCCTGGTCCTGGGGCCGCTGCTGGCGCGGTTCGGCGAGGCGCGGGTCTCCACCCCCGGCGGCTGCGCCATCGGCTCGCGGCCGGTGGACCTGCACCTCCGGGGCCTGGAGCGCATGGGCGCGTGCATCCGCCAGGACCACGGTTACATCGAGGCGCGGGCGAAGCAGCTCAAGGGCGCCGTCATCGACCTCGGCTTCCCGTCGGTGGGCGCCACCGAGAACCTCATGATGGCGGCCACCCTGGCCCGGGGGGCGACCGAGATCCGCAACGCGGCCCAGGAGCCGGAGATCGTCGAGCTGGCCGCGGTGCTGACCGGGATGGGCGCGCGGGTCGGCGGGGCCGGCACCGGGGTCATCCGCGTGGAAGGCGTTCCGGAGCTTCACGGGATGGAGCACGAGATGGGGCCGGACCGCATCGAGGCGGGCACGTTCATGGTCGGCGCCGCCCTGACCGGAGGCGACGTGCTGATCGAGGACGCCCGGGCGGACGACCTCAAGGCCTTCTTGGCGAAGCTCCGGGAGACCGGCGTCCGGGTCACGCCGGGGCCCGGCGGCGTCCGGGTCACGGGCAACGGGCGGGTTCACGGCACGGACGTGGCCACGCAGCCCTTTCCCGGCTTCCCTACGGACCTGCAGGCGCAGATGATGGTGCTGATGGCGGTGGCGGACGGCGCCAGCGTCATCACGGAGAACATCTTCGAGAACCGCTTCATGCACGTCCAGGAGCTGAACCGCATGGGCGCGCGCATCGCCCTCGACGGCAACCGCGCCACGGTCCAGGGCGTGCCCGGGCTTTCCGGCGCGCCGGTGATGGCCACCGACCTGCGCGCGAGCGTGTCGCTGGTGCTGGCGGGCTTGGTGGCGCGGGGTGCGACCGAGGTGTCGCGGGTGTACCACCTGGACCGGGGCTACGAGAACATCGAGGGCAAGCTCGCCCGCCTGGGCGCGGACATACGAAGGGTGGAGCGTGACGATTGACATCGTGAAGACCACGGATCCCGGCTTCGAGAAAAAGCTCGACCGGATCCTGCGGCGGCGCGGCGAGATCGAGAAGGACGTCGAGGCGCGCGTGGCCGAGATCATCGACAACGTGCGCCGGCGCGGGGACAAGGCGCTGGTGCGCTACGCCAAGGCGTTTGACGGCGTCACGTTGAAACGGTCCGAGATCGAGGTGCCGGCGGACGAGATGGACCGGGCCTGCGAGACCGTTTCCAAGGAGGATCTGCGCGCGTTGCGGCTGGCGGCCGCGCGCATCCGGCGCTTCCACCGCCGCCAAGTCGAGAAAAGCTGGAACTACCGGGACTCCCTGGGTTTGGAGCTGGGTCAGCGCATCCGCCCCGTGGAGCGCGCCGGCGCCTACGTTCCCGGCGGCAAGGCCGCGTACCCGTCCACCGTCTTGATGACCGTGATCCCGGCGGTGGCCGCGGGCGTGACCGAGGTGGCCGTCACCACCCCGGTGCGGGAAGAGGCCGCGCTCGTGCTGGCGGCCGCGCGCGTGGCCGGCGCCCACCGGGTCTTCCGCGTGGGCGGCGCCCAGGCCGTGGCGGCCTTGGCATACGGCACCGAAACCATCCCGCGGGTGGACAAGATCGTCGGCCCCGGCAACGTCTACGTGGCGGCGGCCAAGCGGCTGGTCTTCGGCCAGGTGGACATCGACTCCATCGCCGGCCCCAGCGAGGTGCTGCTGCTGGTGGACGGGTCCGCGGACGCGAAATACGTGGCCGCGGACATGCTCTCCCAGGCGGAGCACGACGAGCTGGCGGCGGCGGTGTGCGTGACGCCGTCCATGACCACCGCGCGCAAGGTGCAGGCGGCCATCGCGGAGCAACTCAAGAGCACCCGGCGCCAGGCCATCACCCTCGGGTCGCTGCGCCGCTTCGGCGCCATCATGGTGTCGCGCTCGTTGAAGGAAGCGGTGGAGATCACCAACGCCATCGCCCCCGAGCACGTACAGATCATGGTGCGGGACCCCGACAAGTGCGTGGACGCCGTGCGCAACGCCGGCGCGATCTTCGTCGGCGCCCACGCCACCCCGCCCTTGAGCGACTACGTCGCCGGTCCCAACCACGTGCTGCCCACCGGCGGCAGCGCGCGCTTCTTCTCGCCCCTGGGCGCCTACGATTTCCTCAAGCGCACCAGCATCGTGCGCGCCGAGGCGCGCGGCCTGGAGGCATTGGCGCCGGCGGTGGTCCACCTCGCCCGGCGGGAGGGGCTGCACGAGCACGCCCGCGCCGTCGAGGCGCGGCTTTCGTGAGTTGAGTGCAAGCGTCGCAGGGCAATGTTCGCGGCTTGTCCGACCTGCCCGAGAGCGGAAGGTCAGGAGAGACGAAATGGGTAGAACGGCAACGATCCATCGCAAGACCAAGGAGACGGACATCACCGCCACCGTGGACATCGACGGCAAGGGGCAGGCCCAGGTGGAGACCGGCATCCCCTTCTTCGACCACATGCTGGAGATCTTCACGCGCCACGGCCTGTTCGACGTGACGGTGAAGGCGGTGGGTGACCTCGAAGTGGACTACCACCACACGGTGGAGGACGTCGGGCTCACCTTGGGGCAGGCGTTCAAGGACGCTCTGGGAGACAAGCACGGCATCCGCCGGTTCGGCGAAGCCACCGTGCCGCTGGACGAGGCCCTGGCCCGGGTAGTGGTGGACCTGAGCGGCCGGCCCTACCTGGCCTACCGGGTCAAGATCCGCGGCGGCCGGGTCGGCACCTTCGACACCGATCTGCCGCACGAGTTCTACCAGGCCTTCGTCAACCAGCTCGGCATGAACCTGCACATGGACGTGCAGCACGGCGAGAACCCACACCACGTCATCGAGGCGTGCTTCAAGGGCTTCGCCCGAGCCATGGACCGGGCCACGGGGCTAGACGAGCGCATCGAAGGCGTGCTGTCCACCAAGGGGAGCCTGTAAAGCCCATTACCGTCATTCCCGCGAAAGCGGGAATCCAGGGGCGGGGTGGTGAGGTCCGAGGCCATCGACCGATTGGAGGAGCGGCATGATCGCGGTTGTCGACTACGGCATGGGTAATCTGAGGAGCGTGCAGAAGGGGCTGGAGCGGGTGGGCTTCGACGCCGAGGTCACCCGAGACCCCGGACGCATCGCCGACGCCCGGGGCGTGGTGCTTCCCGGGGTGGGTGCGTTCCACTCCTGCATGGAAAACCTCCAGCGCTTCGGGCTCGTCAACGTCATCCAGGACGTGGTGCGCCGCAAGCGGCCGTTCCTCGGCATCTGCCTCGGGCTACAGCTCCTGTTCGACGAGAGCGAGGAGTTCGGCTCCCCGGACGGCTTGTGCCTGGTGCCCGGAAAGGTCCTGGGCTTCACCGCCGCCGACGACCTCAAGGTGCCGCACATGGGCTGGAACGCCATCGAGATCCGCAAGCCCACGCGCT